>JAGQPX010000155.1 GCA_020426505.1 Planctomycetaceae bacterium
GGGAAAGCGCCGGTCGGGCCAGCGTGGCCGGGTAACCTAAGTCCAGGTTTGGCTTGGGTTTAAAGATAGTGGCGGGGGCCGGAGGCGAACCGACGGCCTCGAGGTTATGAGCCTCGCGAGCTACCGGGCTGCTCCACCGCGCGTCATGTGTGAGGAATTCTATCGACGGAGACCGCCATCGTCGACCCTGCGATTCCAGCTTTTCTGACGAATTGTGGCGATTCCTGCTTCGGTGGTCGCTCGACCGCTTCGATATCGCACGATGGAGGATTATGATCCAGTTGCAACCATCCGAGGGCGGCGTATTTGTCAGGAGCAGATCGATGGAACTCGTAGAACATCTTATGAGTCAGTTGGGCGTGAGCCCGGATCAAGCCAAGGGCGGAGCCGGGTTGCTGTTGAAGATGGCCAAGGAACACCTCGGCGGCGACTTCGAGCAGATTGCAGCCGCCATTCCTGGGACCAACGATATGATCAATGCCGCACCAGACGCCGAGGGAAGCTTCATGGGAGCCATCGGAGGAATGGCAGCGAAGTTTGGCATAGGAGACAATCTGGGGGACATCACAGCACTGGCAGCTGGCTTTGACGAACTGGGATTGGATGCAGACATGATCGCCAAGTTCATCCCGACCATACTGGACTTCGTCGAGCAACATGCAGGTCCGCAGATTAAGCAGATCCTTGAGGGTCTCCTCAAACCCCAATGACTGACTCTTCTCGTAAGACACCAACAGCGAGCAAGCTCTCAGCCCGCACCTCGATGATCCTCGTCGGCCTGGTGATCGCTTACGTTCTGCTACAACCGTCACTTGAGAGATGGCTCGGTATCGAGTTGCCGAGCCTGATCGACGCGTCGGGTGAAGTGGCAGATCATCCGCCTCGACAGCCGAAAGAAGCAGAACCACCAAATGACGACGTTCGCTCTGCTGAAACATCCACGGGAGAGTTGGGCCAACTGCATGAGATTGGCGGTCGTGTCTTCGTCTCGACCGCCGGTCTGCATTACCGCCCGGGAAGTCAGGAAGGGCACCGCATCGACCACATCCTGCGGCACTGCCGGGATGATAGGTCTCGACCCGTGCATGGGATCTTCGACGGAGATCGTGAGGAGATACTGGCGATCATCGACGAGGCGTACCTCACGACGCAGGAGCGGGGGCCTCCGGAGGCTCACAACAAACGTGAGGAGAACCGCACCGTGTGGACCGTCGATCTCGGTCGCCGCATCGGCTACGTTGGCGGTCAATCGGGCGAGCGGTCAAACCATCCGCCAGCGCATCACTTGAAACTGATCCTGGAGGACGGGAACAACGTCGTTTCAGCCTATCCCGTACGCATTTCAGGTCGTTGAAACACTACTCACAAGGCACACGCCTCATGTACTATGTCGGCATCTGCCCCCAATGCGAAGAAGGACTCCTGGGGATTCGCGTGTGCGACGACCAAACGGTAGTGCTTTGTGATGAATGCGATGCATTGTGGCTCTCACCACCGGAAAAAGATGCACCTCCTGCGACGTTACGCGCAGACCCGCCGTGTCCCAGTTGCGGTGATCCGTTGTGGGGTGAGCAGGCACACTGGGCCGATCGTAAGCAGGTCGAATCGGTCGGCTGGTGGAGTCACATCGCCGGCGAAGCCGGAAACCGTGACGAATCGGGCGGCACCCGCACTCCGGATCGCATCAGGCCCCTCGCGGACTCAAGCGATTTGGAATCAACGGAGTCCGCGGAGTAACAACGCCATCCCGAGCTGGCGACTCTGAGGTTGCAAGTTGATTGAACGGCACGGGAGATTTGATGCCTGAGGGACGGCGGGAGTCGTTTAGCACTGATGATTCATCGGGATCAGACGCAAGCGACCTCCGCGACGTCTTCAGCAGGTGCTCACTTCATATCAGACTTCGCAGGAGGCAGCTGATGAGTAGACACACCGTGTGGTCGGAGTGTGAGGAGCAGGACGATCATGACCGGCATGACCGGTTTGCTGGAGCTGCCTCAGAGGTCAAAACAATCGTCATGGTTGCTCAAGGCATTCTGCCGATGAGTCCGCCTTTGACAGTTGCGGTATGATCCCGTTTTTCAACTCGTGTGTGACCGACTCCCCGAAGACGGAGCTGAAGTCGCCTCACAACCGATGGTGTCGCTGTTCGAGAATGCGAACAGAGTGAAGGCCTTGTTGCGGATTCGGGAACTGTTTGTCGAGCGGTTCATCGCATCACTCGACGAGAATCCGTCACGACTGACCTTCGATCTCGGCGGCTTCGACAACCCGGCCCACGTCGAAAAGTGGCCGGATGTGGAGATCAAAGTCCGCACAGACAGTAGATTGGGCGTGCCTTCGATGCACGACCAGTGTGAGCGATTGAGCGTAAGGTCCATGTCCGGAATCGGTATGAATCCCCGGCGCAATCGATTGCGTCAAGGGAGGCGAACGCGAGTTCTGCCATCAGAGAGCGATCACTGAACATCAAAACCGCTCCCAATTGAGTACAGTGGGACTGTTACCCCAGCGCAAACGAAATCGCCTCGTGTGAAGGCCACACGAGGCGATTTTCTATCTTCGTTCTGATGTTTCACTCTTTCAGGCCGAGTGAATGTCAGTCGAGCTTCATTCAGTTGCAGCAGGAGTTGCAGCCACCACAGGATGAGCCGCAGCTACCACAAGCCGAGCCACCGCATCCGCCGCCACAGTGAACCTGACGGGTCACGGTTGTCGGGACGAGCTTGCAGGTGGTGTACGGAACCTGCTCTTCGACCTGGTAGGGGACGCAGACGGTATAGGTCTGGGTCTTCTGCTCAGGAACGCTGTCGTAGTAAGTGACGTCGTAGGACTCTTCACGAGTCTGCGGGACACAAACCTTGTAGTTCACAACGCGGGTCTTCTGGACCGGAACCTGTTTGCAAACCTTGTAGGTCCGCGTACGGTCTTCCCAGCGATGCAGGCAGACGGTGTACGTGTACGGCACCTCTTCGGCGACGTGTGTGCAAACCTTGTAAGTGCGAGTGCGAACCTCGGGACGACAGAGAGTCACGTTGTACGTGTAGGGCTCTTCGACGTTGACGTGCTTGCAGACCTTGTACGTCCGAGTGCGAACCTCAGGGCGGCAAAGTGTCACGTTGTACGTGTAGGGCTCTTGACGACAGACGCGATTGCAGACCGTGTAAGGAACTTGCTCATGGACAACCTGCGGGCACCACTTGCGGCAGCAACGGACGCAGCAGGGATTGCAGGGATCAGCAACTTGCTGAGTGACCCAATGGCCAGCATCGCGGCAGACGGTGCGGTACTTGGTTTCCTGAACTGTGTCCCAGACGTTGCGGTAGCCGGTGCGTTGCTCCTGGTAAGGAACCTGCACGGTATACTCCTGGGTGGCATCTTCCCAGACGACCTTGCAGACAGTGCGCGTTCCCTGACGCTCTTCCTGGTAGGGAACCTGCACGGTGTACTCCTGGGTCTTCTCTTCCCAGACCGGCTTGCAAACGGTGCGGGTGCCCTGACGCTCTTCGGTGTAAGGGACACAAACCTTGTAAGACTGGACCTGGTCTTCCCACACGTTCTCACAAACGGTGTAGGACTCTTCACGAGTGCGATCTTCCCATGTGTGGTAGTTCACCGTGCGAGTCTTGGTCTCGACGCGTGGGACCTGCTTGTACACGGTGTAGGTTCGCTCTTTCTGCTCTTGACGATAAGCAGTGCGGGTAACGGTGCGGTACTCGGTCACCTGCTGGGGCACCATCACGGTGCACTCAACGCTCTGGTAGCAATCGCCACCGCAGTTGCCGGGGGCATAGCTGCCGCAAGCTCCGCCGCCGCAACCAGTGTCACAGCCGCCGCATGATCCGCATGCGGATCCACAGGCAGCCGTGCCGCATGAGCTGTAGCAGCTGCCACAGTCTCCAGCCTGGGCTGATGTTGCTGCCATGGCTACCATGGCAGTCAACGCAAATAACGTTCGGGTCATCAGTGGTCCTCCTCTTTTTCGATCGAAGAATAAAGTTGGGTATGTGTCAGAGCCTGACTGACGGACGTGGATTTGAAGGCTATTTTCTCATGTCGCCAAGCGACTGGTGTGGGACAATGCTCACGATTACTGTTTGTCCCTCATCAATCTACCAGACTACAATGGGAAACTTAGGTAAGCAGTGACAATTACTGGCAAAATATAGATGGATGACAATGGCTATTTCAATGAGACAGGATAGGCAAGTCAAGCATGCGATGGTAGTTTTTACAAATTCTGCCTGTATTTTGATTTTCGCCACGCTGGGACTTGCGGACGACACCACGAGAGCTCCCGATTCGACGCAGCTGTCTGCGTCCTATCGAGTCCAGGTCATTTCGAACGAAGCCGAGGGATTCCTCGGAAAGACGTCGCAAGGAAAGATCCCCGTCGGAACCGTCCATCGATACACCGAGGAGAAGGATGGTTGGTTGTTCGTGCCTCGCAGGAACGCCTGGATCCGTAGCGATCAAGTCATTCCCGTCGAAAAAGCTGAGGAACACTTCACCGCAGTCCTGCAGGAGAAGCAGGAGGCGGAGGCGTATCAACACCGGGGGATCGCCCGTCTTGCGATGAACAAGACGGACATGTCGATCACAGATTTCAGTGAAGCGATTCGGTTGGGCCTGCAGACGTCAGCAATTCATGTCAATCGAGGAAACGCATACTACACGCAGGGCAATTTCCGCAGCGCGCTCGAGGACTTCAACCTTGCCATCCAGATCGACGAGAGCAATCCTCTGGCCTACAACAACCGTTCGCTCACGTGGGCAGCGATGGGGAATCTCGATCGAGCGATCGAGGATGCAACACATGCGATCCGCATCGACCCAACCTACGCGGAGGCGTACAACAATCGAGGTGTGACCTATCGAAATCTTGGTGAATTGAAAAACGCGATCGAGGATTACACGGAAGCGATCCACCAATTCCCCAGCAATGCCGATGCTTTCGCGAATCGCGGTTATGCCCGCGTTCAACTCGGTGAGTACGCAGACGCACTCAGCGACTACTATCAGGCCGTCACGATTTCACCCGGATCGCCACAAGCCTTCAATGACGCTGCGTGGCTGATGGCGACTTGTCCTGAGGAGGAATTCCGCAATGGCGAACGGGCGGTCGAGTATGCCCGCTACGCTTGCGAATTGACCAAACATCAAAACGGTGAATACGTCGACACACTTGCAGCGGCATTGGCGGAGGCAGGTGAGTTTGCGGAGGCGGTCAAGACTCAACAGCAGGCGATCACGTTGCTCAGTGAGGAGTCACTCCCGGCAGCTGAAGCACGCGTCGAACTCTATCAGGCGGAAAAGCCCTTCCGTGTCACTCGCGAGTGACCGGCGAACTTACGAGAACACGATGGGCTCCGGACAAAACTGACGCAGCTTGGCCGGGTCGATCTCGATTCCCAATCCCGGCCCTTGGGGAATGGTGAGCAGTCCTTCGTCGTCGAGACGGAACGGCTCAGTGGTGAGTTCTTCGATATACGCACAGGGGGTGAGATACTCGACGTACCTCGCGACCGGCATCGCTGCTGACTGTTGCAGATCGGCGGCGAGGCCGACGACCGTGTTCCAACCGTGTGGCACCCATTGCACATGATGATCGGCTGCCAGCCATGCGATGCGTCGTGCCTCGCTGAGCCCGCCACACTTGGTGCAGTCCGGCTGAATAATGTCGACCGCTTTGCGTTCTAGCCACGGTTGGAAGGACTGCCGCCGCGTCAGGACTTCACCTGAGGCGATTGGCACAGGAGATGTGCGAGTCAACTCGATGAAGCCGTCCAGATCATCGGGTGACAGCGGCTCCTCGAACCAGACGATGCCATAGTCCGCGAGCATGGAGGCCGTGTTGCGTGCCCAGTTCAGCCCGTGAGGCCAGAACTGCTCACTGCCGCCTGCATCGACCATTAATTCGACGTCGTCGCCGACCGTGTCTCGCGCGGTGCGAATCAGGAGTTCGTCAAACTGACGATCCCGACGGCCAAAGGGTCGCCAGCCGAGCTTGATCGCCCGGAAACCACGAGCGACGACATCGGCCAACGTCTGTCGGAGGGGTTTCGGCTCATCGAATAATACCGACCCATACGGCTTGATCCGGTCACGATAAATGCCCCCCATCAGCCGTGAGACGGGCTGTCTGCACGCTTTGCCGAGGAGGTCCCACAACGCAATGTCGATGCCGCTGATCGCATGCTCGACCGCACCGCCGCGTCCCTGCCAGAACGACGACTGCCGCAGCTTTTCGGTCACGCGCTCCGGCTCGATCGCGGACTCACCCTCTAGGAGAGGCCAAAGAAGTTGCACCGCACCAGTCACAAGACTGCCCGAGGTGAAGCAGCTTCCATATCCCACATGGTCCCCGTCCGTTCGCACGATGACGAGCGTGTGCAGGTCCTCCTGAGGTTCATGCCCCTGCGGCCATCCCCCGTCAACGGTCCCTCCTGTGAGGGGGCAAACTTCAACAGCACGAATTCTCACGCGTTCCTCGACCAACAGACATGGACATGATTGAAAGGATGGCTGAACCGCAGCATTGTAAGCCAATAGGGTGGTCGCGTTCACGCCCAATGGTCATCATAGAAAGCAACTTCGGATCTTCAGTTGAGTTGATCCCACATCTTTTATTTCAGCAGGACAAGGTCTCACACATGCGGATCGCCTTTGCTGTCACCGTTTCACTGCTCATTCTGATGATGAGCGCGCTGTTGGCTGTCGAGAATGCAACCGGCCCAAACACCTGTGCGGTCCGATTGCGGCTCGTCGATGATGCAACCGGTGAATCGCTGCCGGGCGTCATTCGCGTGCTGACGAGTGATGGTACAGCCGTTCCCTTACCGGGACTGATTTCGCGTGGCGAGGGAGTGCGAAATCAACCGGGGATCGAACAGTGGTCGGCCGTGACCGAGCCAGCCACATTGAAGCTGCCCCGTGAAGCCCTCGAAGTTTCGGCATTCTCGGGACTGGAGACGGAGATGACGTCACGGACGATCGACCTGCGTGAGAAGTCGACCGCAGACGTGACGCTCAAACTGCACAGATTCTTCGACGCGAGTGAACATGGCCTGCAGAACGCCAACACGCACGTCCACATCAGCAAGCTTTCACGAGCCGAAACCGACCGTTACCTCGTCGAGACGGCAACCGCAGACGGACTCGATCTCGTGTTCGTCTCCTACCTCGAACGGGCAGAGGCTGACGTCGACTACATCTCAAACGAGTACACCCGTGAGGAGTTGCATGCTCTGAACACTGACCATGTGCACTTCGACAACGGCGAGGAACATCGGCACAACTTCAACGCGGGTGGCGAGGGATACGGCCATGTGATGTTGTTGAGCATGCCTGAACTGGTCTACCCGGTGAGCATTGGTCCCGGCATCTCCAAAACGGGGACAGACGGCATCCCGCTCAAGCGAGGCATCGAACGGGCACATGACATCGGCGGGACTGTGATCTGGTGCCACAACGCGTGGGGACTGGAAGATATCCCCAGCTGGATGTCCGGACGTTTACATGCCAACAACATCTTCGACGGTGGCACCCGGGGCAGCTTTGCCCACAGTTTCTATCGCTATTGGGATGTGGGTATCGACGTGCCCGTCTCCACCGGCACCGACTGGTTCATCTACGACTTCTCGCGTGTCTACGTCCCGGCTCCTGATCAGATCACCCCCGAACAGTGGCTTGATCAATTGGAACAGGGGCGTTCCTACATCACAAATGGTCCCTTCCTCGAGTTCAGCGTGAACGGACAGACGATCGGTGAGGACGTGCAACTCGATGAGCCAAGTGTGGTGACGATCGCTGGACGAGCGATTGGGCGTGTCGACTTCGAGCATCTGGAACTCGTGAGGAATGGCGAACTCATTCAATCCGTCGACACAAATCACGTTGACGGCCATTTCGAGGCAGAGATGGCGCTGGATTTGTCAGTCGACGAGCCTTGCTGGCTCGCATTGCGGACTCCGCCTCCCTTCTCGCCTCTCGAACCCGAACTGGCGAGCGAGACGCCGCGAAACGAGTACGGCCGGGAGCTGTTCAGTCACACCTCAGCAACGTTCGTCGACATCGGTGGTGAACGGACATTTGATGCCACGGTTGCAGCCACTCTCATCGACGACATGCAGGCGAGCCGGACGAACATCGAGCAGAACGGGATCTTCGCGGACGAAGCAGAGCGACGTGGCGTCCTCTCGGTCTACGATGAAGGCATTGCAACCATGCGAGAGCAGATTGAAGCCGATAGTGAGTAATCGATCCGCGTCGACGCGAGTCGCTGCAACCGACGCATCGAGAATGTGGCCCACCGAAGCGTGGAGGCCTCTCAGGGAGCGATCGCGTCCATACGGCCCCTGTGAAAGTATGACGATTGAAGCGGTCCCCAAGACTCTGGCGATCTGCGATTCCGTTGTGGATGCGACGGTACGATGCCCTCCGAACGTCCGGCTGTAATGGTCGCGCGGCTCATGCGAACGATCTTGGATGTGCGTTTACGATCGGGTCGATAGGAACCGGGTAACGCCTGCGTGACTGTTCATCCCAGCGATGGGAAGCGAGTCTCCGGCACGTGCCCCATGCTGAGGCTGATGATGCTCGATCTGGACTTCGACATTGCCGCGGTCACCGACGTCGAAGCTCGCGTCTTGTGTGCCTATTCGGATGCGGAAGCAGAGATTGCAGCAGCTCGACCGGCAAAGGCGGACGACGAGTCGACGGTGCCGCAAGCTGCGATCTGGGTGCCGCGCATTCGCGAAGTGGAGGGCGTGCCCGGCGACCAATTGGCTCCAGTTCACGGCCGTTTGATCGCCCTGGGGCTGCTGAACTTTCAGCTGCAAGGGCGGGACGAAGGTGTGCTGTACCGGGTGACTCCCGAGGGACGACGGGCGGTCGAACGAGGCGTTGCCATCGAGGTCGACGAGACGCCCCTCCGCAAGTCCGCCTGAGCGTCGGATCAGAAGTACGGACCGTTCGTGACGCTGTTGCTCGCGATCTTGGCATCCGGTGCAAGGATGAAGATCTCCACACGTCGGTTCCGTTGACGTGACGCGTCATCCGTGTTGGCGGAGATCGGCTGATACTGGCTGTATCCGGCGACGCCCATGCGATGCTCGGCGAGTCCCTGCTTACTAAGAGCACCGACGACTGCGGTCGCCCGGTGTGCGGAAAGTTCCCAGTTATTGGCATGTTTCTCGCGGGTGCTTGCCTTCACGACCTTCTGGTCATCAGTGTGTCCGACTACGAGAATGTTGAATTGCTGGGCGTCCGGGTCGTTCATGATCCGGGCGAACTCCTGTAGCACGGGATGTGCGTCTTTCCGAACGTCGGAACTTCCGGTCGCAAACAGCAGGTCGCCGGTGAACTTGCTGACGCCCGTGTATGGGTCGAACTCGAACTCGGGGTACTTGCGGGCGAGTTCCTCGAAACGTTTGGTCGCGCCGCCGGAGAGCGGGTTGTTTTCGCTCGTGAGTCCGGTCAGGAGATTCGAGTATCGCGCGTGCAATTCCTGCCGCTCGTTGTTGAGATTGGCCAGTCGCTCGTTGGCGATCTGCAGTTCGTGCTGATACTGAGCGGTCATCTGCTCGAACTGTTGTTTCTCCATCGCCAGTTGGGCCGCTGTCTGGCTCGTGCTGGCCAGTTGACCGGCGAGCGCCTGCTGCTGCCGGTACATCGACAGCGTCTGCATTTGGCTTTGTCTGTACTGGTACAACGGCACCGCGTTGCAGCCTGTGGTGATGAGTGGAAGCACAGCGAGAGTGAGAATGACGGGAAGTCGTGAGATGTGCAGGGTCATGAGTGTCTCCAACAACGCTCGTCCAGAACGGACGCACGTTTGTCCCTTGAGGATTTCAAGGAAGGACAGCTTCGGTCCGGAGGGGACCGCAGCGGCGGGGAATAAGTTGTGACGGGGGAGTCGAGTTGAGAGGAGGGGATCAAGTCGGTTCAAACTTGAGCCAAATTGATCATGGGCGACGTTATATTCAGAAATCGGCGATGATTGCCAGATGGACCACCCCTGAAGGCCTTGTGGACGGCAGGATCTGCCGAATCGTTGTCCGGTCACGAGCGGATGACGCAAGTCGTGATCTCCGCTGGGTCAACGGGAGGGCATGCTTGACGCTTCGCAGGACAAATCCTACTCTCTGGGCGGAATCGGGACGTTTCCGAGTGGACATCTCCCGCGATTCCTGCCGAAGTAACTCTCGGCTCCGCACCCGTAGCTCAGTTGGTTAGAGTGCATGCTTGACATGCATGAGGTCGCTGGTTCGAATCCAGCCGGGTGCATTTCTCTTAAGTGACGCTGAAACAGCAACTGCTGTTACCTGTCGACGGTCAGCATTGCTGCCTGAGATTCAACGAAATCCGGTAGTCTACCGGATTCGGTGAACTGGAGGTTGCATTCCCATACCGAGAACGTCCACTCTTCGCGTGCCGTCCTATCGCCGCCACAAGCCCAAAGGACAAGCTGTCGTCACCATCAACGGCAGGGACCGGTATCTCGACAAGTGGAACTCTGCAGTCGGCAGGGCTGAGTACGGCTGCCTGACAACAGAGTTCCTCGCCAACGGGCGACGACTGCAAACGATGCCGATGGGACCGTGGTCGAAGTGCTGAATGCCTATCGGAAGTTCGCTGAACACGACTACCGCATAGATGGTCGGGTCACGAGCGAGTACGGTGCCATCAAGGCCTCTTTGAAGCTCGTTCGCAAACGGTACGGTCGAACGATCGCGAACGAATTCGGTCCCCTGGCCTTGAAGGCGATTCTGCTGCATATGATTGAGAAGGGCTGGTCTCTCAGCACAATCAATCAGTCGATTGGTCGGATTCGCAGGTGCTTCAAATAGGTGGTTGAGAACGAACTGGTTTTCCCGGACATGTATCACGGGCTGATGGCCGTCTTCGACTTGAGCAAAGGCCGAACAAAGACGCGTGAACCTGAGATCCCGTGCAACCCGTGGACGATGCGACCGTGCAGGCGACATTGCCCCAGCGTCAAGTACAGAGTCGCACAAGGTGTCCGAAGATGGGCAGATTCAGGGGCTGTCAAAGATCCCGGCGGACTGGCCTGTGATTCCTTCAACGCCGCCATGAGCACTGAGATCGGCTGGGTGCAGGCGAACCGTCTTCGCATCGTGGAAGAGCGACCAGCGAGGGCAACACTCGCTCACCTCGATCAGGCCATGTCCCCTGCACCAAGCTGGGCCGCACTCGGTTGGTTGGAGACCAGCAGCCGTTCGTGTGCCAAGTTCGTGGATGTGGCAGCCAAAGTTCCTGGTGCGAATGATGATGAAGGTGCTTTGATGAGACGCGAACTCAAGGCCAATGACGAGGTGGAGCGGCTGCTCGAAGAGATGAGGGACAAGCGGTGAGTAAATGCGCATTTGGCTGGCCCTCTCGACCGAGGAGGGGTACGGAAAGCGGACGTTGTCCGGTCCGGATGGAATCCGATCCAGGCCGGTGGGGAGTGGTTATGAGCCTCATATACGATATGCCCCTCCCGCCCGACCCGAAATCAGTGTCAAAATAGAAAAAATGCGACCGTGTGAGCTGCACGGTCGCAAAGGAACGCATCGGCGGAGCATGGGCGGAATGCCTCGCCCAGATGTTCCACCGACATGTTGCTGTCGGTCGGGAAGTGCATGGGCTAGAAACTCGAAAGCAATTCTCGTTGGTGACACAGCTGTATTCGACATGTGCGCCGCGGGGTCTGGCGAGCAGATTCAATGCGACACCCAAATGATACAATTGGATCGGTGAAAATCTTGGCGCGCGGGGATAGTCCTGAGTGTTCGAGAATCAATCCGGTTTGCCAAGAACCATGCTCAATGCGATCCAAGTAGTGCGGCGCCGGTTTAAGTGTCGCGGTAGCCGCAGTGGCTCAGGGAGTTGCGGCATTCGGATTCGGGGAACAGATCGAGCACTTGGCCGCACAGAGTCCACAG
>JAGQPX010000156.1 GCA_020426505.1 Planctomycetaceae bacterium
GGGAAGCTGTCGATGGGAAACTCGCCCACCGCGATCGCATCATCGAATCGTCCCGTGTTGGATCGCTCGGAACTCTGCGTCACATCGTGCTCGGTCAGCATGTACTCGCCGACCAATCGTCGGGCTTCTCGCACGTAGAGTTGGAACGGGAAATGATCGTTGTCCGCAAACTCGTCCAACGGCCAGTGATATTGGTTGGCAATCTCCCGATGAGCAGCCGGGACCTCCGCATCGTTTTGTAGAAACCAGACGAGCCCGAGCGTAAGGTTCCGCAGGTCCGTCTCGATCCGCCTTCGCGTGGCCCAGTCCCCCTCGACGTAACCGGCGTGCTCCTCAGCAAAGGGGAATGCAAGCGGCCTGGGGTTCATGTTGACGTCAGTCTTACGGTTCGGAATGTCCGTCACCGAAAGCACACGCACCAGCGTGTCGAAGTGAGCCGCGTTGTAACCCCGACCCGGCTTGTAACTCTTGGGAGCCGCGAGACGACCCGCCCGCAGGTCATCGAAGTAGCCGATGTAGCGCTCGCGGTTGTAGTCCGGTGGCGGTGCGTCGAGCCGATGAGAATTATCAGGATCGGTCGTCAGGCAGAGTCGGTAGGTGTACGCCGGGAGTCGATCACTCGCCTCGCCCGTTGTACCGTCCAGAAACAGTTGGTTCTGATAATCAAAGTACACGACCCCCGCATGAGGTTCATCGAACGTGTCACGTGACTCACGTCCCAATCGAAAGTCGGCCCCGGCCTTTGCGTAGACATCACCTTCGTACGTGGCATCGATCACGACAGGGGCTGTCAACGCCTGGAGTTGCCCGTCTTCGCGACATCGCACCCTGACTCCTTGAACGCTTCCGTCCTGCGTGAGCACCGACTCCAACTGATACCCGCGCAAAACGGTCAGAGTAGTCTGCTCTGCGACCAGTTGGTCAAACACGGCTTCTGCGACAGACGGTTCAAAGTAGTAACCATCGCGGCAGAGTTCGTACTCCTTCGATTCGTTACCGTACGTCTCGACGTAGTGTTGGCGAACACGTCCGATGAACTCTGCGAAGAGCCCCTGAATCATCTCGCGGTGCTCGATGTCGCTCTTGCCGAGACCGCTGGATGTCATTCCGCCGAGATGATCGTGCCGCTCCACAAGTGCGACGCGGCGTCCCAGTCGGGCTACAGCGACGGATGCGGCGATGCCTCCCGGCGTTCCACCGACCACAATGACGTCGAATGAGGCAAGTTGAGAGTTATCAGCAGTTATTGGACCTGCGAACGAGTGCAGGCCCATCGCGGCGCCACCACCAGCGACAGCCTGGATGAAGTCACGTCGAGTCAGAACTGGATGAGGGCGCAGTGTCATTGCTTGAAGTTTCCTGTGCTGCTACTTTCGGCTGTCACGATTGTGTCTCTCTTCAGCCGACTCTAACCGGTTCCGAGAGTGGTCTCAAATAACACTTCTGTTGACGGCCCGGCGACGCTTCATTCACGCACCAGATTGCACCTATGTCAAATCAAGGACAGCCCGGTCTCTCTGCGAAGACGAGCCTCTGGATCTGTGCTGTCGGTCTGATCGTGATGACGTGGATCGTGTATTGGCCCACGCTCGATTATGGATTCGTGGACTATGACGACAACCTGTACATCGTTGATAATCCGCGCGTCGAACAGGGACTGACGTCGGACAATATCCGATGGTCCATGACGGCACTTTCGGTATCGAACTGGCACCCGCTCCTATGGCTGTCGTTCATGCTCGATGCCGAGTTGTTCGGCATGGGCGGCGGCGGATTCCACCTGACGAACGTGATCCTGCACACTGCGAATGGCCTGCTATTGCTGATGTTCCTGTGGGTCACGACGCGGCATGTCTGGCTGTCCGCTTTCGTCGCGGCCATGTTTGCGATTCATCCGCAACATGTCGAGTCCGTCGCGTGGGTGTCGGAACGAAAGGACGTGCTCTTTCTGTTTTTCGGCATGCTCAGTCTGTTGTCCTACGTGCGGTTCATTCGGACTGATCGATGGCTCTGGTATGGTCTGTCGCTTGGTATGTTCGTGCTGAGTCTGGCGAGTAAACAGATGTTGATCACGTTGCCTTTTTTGATGTTGTTACTGGACGACTGGCCCCTCCGCCGCACCCCGTGGCGAAATCCCACTGACGCGACCGACAGCAACACGGCGACGCGGCACCCGTCGTGGCAACGGCTCATTGCAGAGAAGGTGCCGTTTCTCGTCCTGTCAGTGGCGTCCGGCATCCTGACGGTCTCGGCACAGTCGGGCCACTTCCCCGGCCTGGAGCGATATACGCTCCCCGTGCGGGTCATGAACGCAATTCTTGTTTACTGTCTCTATCTGTGTCAGACCGTTTGGCCAACGAACCTGGCAGCCATCTACCCACATCCGCTGGATGAGATCTCTCGACCCGCCGTGATCGTGTCAGGGCTGTCCCTCGTCGTCGTGACGGTCGCAGTCGTGACCCAGTGGCGGAAGCGGCCCTACCTGCCGGTGGGGTGGTTCTGGTATCTGGGGACGCTCGTCCCGGTGATTGGTCTTGTCCAGGTCGGAGGACAGCAAATGGCCGATCGTTACACGTACTTCCCGATCATTGGCGTACTCATCGCGATGACGTGGTGGATCGCATCGGTCGCACCCAATTCATGGCAGTCTCCATTTGTGGCGGGACCGTTCGCGATCGTACTCATCATCGCTGCCATAATTCTGGCGAGGCAACAGGTTAAGGTTTGGAAAGACACGGAGTCGCTCTGGGCGCACACTCTGAGGGTCACCGAGAAGAACGCAGCGGCTCACTTTTCGATGGGCCTCGTCCGGAATCAACAGAAGCGGTTCGACGAAGCGGTCCAACATTTCGAGAAGTCGGTCGCGATCGACCCGTTCAATCACAAGGCACACTGTGACTTGGGACTGGCCTGCTATCGGCAGGGAAAACTCGACGAGGCGATTGCACATTACCGCCGCTCTCTGGAATTGCAGCCGACTTATGTCACCGCGTTGACCAATCTGGGCATCGCTCTCCTAAGAATTAACCAACCGAAAGAGAGTCTCAAACTACTGTCACGGGCAACCGAAATCGAACCGGATAACGTCAACGCGCATGCCATCCTGGGATCGGTGCTGATGCAGCTCGACCGACCCGATCAGGCAATCGAGCACTTCCGTCAGACTGTCACACTCTCGCCCAGCGATGGCAGAGCTCAGTTCCAACTCGCCGTTCTCCTTCACGCTAAAGGCGAGCTTGATGCAGCACGAGCAGGTTATGAGACGGCCCTGCGAATCAATCCGCAAAACGCAGATGCACACTATCGACTGGGGGCACTCCTGTTGCAGAAGAACGAGCAACAACTAGCCGCCCAGCACCTTCAGATGGCTCTGAAGTTAAACCCCGGTCATCAACAGGCACGAGAACTGTTACAAAGTCTTAGCGGTCGCTGAGTCAGGAGAGTCGCATCACGGCGGTCGCGAAGCCATCGACGCTGTTCGAATCCAACTCAATACCAGACGACTCCGATGAAATGCGGATGCCGATGCGGTTCATCGGCTGACGTGTTTCGCGGATCTCGTTGCTGACGATGCGTACGTCCTTCGTCTTGCCCTGCACGTCGATGGCAATGCCGTCTTGGCCGCCGCTGTCGGTGATGCGGTTGTTCTCAACGAGGTTGCGATTGGCCCAGAAGTCCTCGCCCCGCGAGTCGTCGCGGAACAGCAGTCCCACCTTGCCGCTGCCGGTGACGTCGTTGTCCCGCATGACGTTATCCGTGTCGTTATGGCCGATGGAGATGCCGTAGTCGCGATTGTCGATCATGTGGTTGCCCTCAGCGAGGCCGTATTTCACCCCCCAGCACCAGAACAGGCCGATCGTGTTGCGTTCCAGCCGGTTGTTCCTGAGTAACGGTCGTTGTGAGCCGGAGCCGGGATGGACTCCCAGGTCGGCGTTGTCGTGACAGTGGCAGTTCTCGACCACAACGTCGTGACAGATCTGAAAGCTGATGCCGTCGCCGTTGTAATTGCGGCTTTCGACATTGCGGAACGTGTAGCGATTGCAGTCCTGCAGAAAGACCCCGCCGCCATAGTTGCCGTTGAGGTTCTCGTTGTTCGCGAGGTTTCCATCGAGCGTGAGGTTCTCGATCAGTACGTCGTCCGTGTACTCACTGGTGAGCAGCGGAAACAGCGACGAACAAGTCGGCTTGCCGGTCAGCCACAGATTCTTGCGAATGCCGTCGTTGAGTTTGAACCGATTGCCGGACCTCGCGACGAGCGTCCGCTTGATCACGTCGGTGCTGCCGTTGTGAGGGTTGACCGTCTTCAGCACGACACCGTCCCCCACGCGGAAGTCTCCCGGTTGGCTGAGCGTGATCTCCTGATCGTACCAGTCCGAGTCGTCCGCCAGTTCGATCGTCTCGGACGGTCCCTTGGTGAGAATCGTCTCCGCACCGCTCCCAATCAGCCGCAACCTCGAGGGAAGCACGATTGCATTTCGCAGCGTGAACGTCCCAGGCAGCAACTGCACCGTGCCTCCGCCCAGTCGATTGACATAAGCAATGGCTGCTTGAATGACCTTGTCATCCGTGCCGTTGAGATCCCCCTGCTTCGGTCCGACGGTGATCGTCAGACGTTCATCCCATTTGGGCTCGTGAGTCTCGTCACCATCCGTTGCCCTGGGACTCGTCACGGCAGGCCGATCGCCAGCGCGGACGACCCCGGCTGACAACAAGGCTCCGGAAGTCGCGAGAAAGTGCCGACGACTCATGCGTGTGATAGCCATGATTGTTTCCTCACGGAATGTAGACTTTCAATTGTCCGAATCCAACACCTGGACTGACCCCTCGATGTTCCTGGCTCCAGGCGGACCAAACACTCCGGCGCCCCACGTCACAGAGAAGCTTGATGGATCAAGGCTGAAATCTTCAGGCAATGTGGCGGATGCCAACTCCTCGCCATCTTGGACGATCGACAGCTGCCCGGGGAGGACGATGAGTTCAAACCGCATCGGACGGTCCTGCCATTCGATCGGCGTCGCCAGATTGCCCGGCATGCGGAGTCTGAGCACGGCTCCGTACTCGCGGCGTTTGTCATCGGTGAGGAAAACGTACTCGTCCTTCCATTCGACGGTCCCCTTCGACGACGTCGAGAGCAACAGCGAGTCCCCGTTTGGGATCATGCCCGTGATGCGTTGACCCCAATGGTTGGTCACGAGGTTGAGTTGCCTAGCTTCCGTCTCGTAGGGATGTTGAAACTCTTTGGTGATCTCGGGATGTGTGAACATGCGATCGAGGAACTGCCACTTGACTGCGTCCCGGTCACGTCGCCACAACTCGGCCCACGGCCAGACTCCCGCAAGCAGATCGCCTCGGTAGATCGACAGCGTCTGACACTCGCGGGCACTGGACGTCACGCCGTGCATGACAGGCGGCCAACCTTCGAGCCGCTTCGCCTCCTGACCTTGATACTCAAACACGTTGCCGGTCGGGTACTGGGCCAGCAGCAGCCGGTCGTGCCAGTGCAGCATCGAGTAGACCTGATAACTCGTTTGATCATCCGGAGCGAGGATCATCCGCCACTGCCCGTCCTCAAACACGTAAATGCCGCCCATGTTCGAGACGGTCAGCACCTGATCTTCCCATTGCCCCCACGCGAAAGGCACCTCCTTGTCGAAGGGCGTGTCGAACACGATCGCATGAGACACATCGATCGGCTCCGTGTCACTTGGCTTCCAAGGGCAGGCATACAACTTCGTAAAGCCGTCGTCCTCTGTCTTACGGTGATAGAAACAGAGATGCCCCTGGGCGTAGTAAAAGTTGAAATACCCACCTTCCTCCGGCGGCGAAAGAATCGTGCGGCCATCGTAGGTTGCAGTGTCATTGGAAAACGCGAGCAGCCCCTTGCCAACCCGCATCACCCCATCGCCCGACCGTAGTTCCGACACACCTGACGGCAGCTCATCGACCCACGCTTCCGACTCCGCATCCCATCGCCGCACCGAGTTCTCGCCAACGGACGTCCATGCGTACACGTTGCCGTCGAGATCGAACAGATAGATGCCGCAGTCCAGATCGGGATGCGGCAACCGTTCAATCGTGAATGTCTCGTCCCCCTCATCCGGTCGCACAAAGAACTGGAGCACATGCCGATCGGTGCGGAATCGTGTGTTGTACACATCCTGAAACCCGGCCCCCGCAACGACCCGCCCCTGCGCATCCCGCACCTCAAACAACGCCCCGAACGATTGCCCCACGTCCTGACCGAGATCGACCTCGACCGAGAACCTGATCGTTTTCGGCTCATCGCCAGACAGGGTGCCGGCCAGAAATCCACACGCGAACAGCAAGACTGAGAAGGTGAGCAAGCGATGCATAGCGACAGTGATCTCCCCTTGAGGCGAACGACGAACCTGCATCATCCCCCCTCATCCGTCCCACCGCAACCGGTGACATCACTCAGAGCCGCGACCGTCAGGAAGCGGCCCTTCACACGGGTGGAACGTTTTCACAACCGCTCCACCCCAACACGCGGCCGCTTCCTCACGGGCGCGGATCTGATGTCGATGGCATTCAATCAACATTGCGTTCTCCAGCATCGTCGGGTCCAATAGTGACGTAACAGGTCGAACTCTGTCCACGAGGGCCGATGTGATGACGGGTACACGCTGTCCGGGGCCGATGCCCAGGCGTGAGTTTCTGCAGGCCGGTGCACTCGCACTCGGCGGGGCGACTTTGCCGTCCATCCTCGCAGGACGTGCGGCTGCTGGAGAGGCGAACCGCGATACGTCTGTCATCCTGCTCTATCTCCACGGCGGACCCTCCCAGCTCGAAACCTACGACCTCAAGCCCGAAGCTCCCCTCGAATACCGCAGCGTGTTCAGTCCAATCCCGACTAACGTGACGGGCATGGACATCTGCGAGCATCTGCCGCTGCAAGCCAAGTTGGGCGATAAGATTGCCCTCGTCCGGTCACTCCATCACGAGATGAGCAGTCACAGCGACGGCGGCATCGAAGTCCTCACCGGCAAGACGCCCGTCATCCCGGACCCGGCCTCTCAATCGAAGAGCGATCATCCGGACATCGGCAACATCCTCAGTCACCTGCGAGGTACATCGGCGCATGCGATCCCGCCGTACGTGGCCATTCCGTCCCGCACCTACATGACGCGGCCCACCTACCTCGGCCTGCAACACGCGCCGCTCATATGCAGCGACCCGTCACGAGAGAACTACGTGCCGCCCGTCGGTCGACTCAACGCGGGCATCGACGGCAACCGGCTGGGTGACCGCAAGTTCCTACTCGGACAACTCGACGACTTTCGTGCGGGGGTCGACCTGCACGGCAACATCGATGCGACCGACGAGTTCACACAGATGGCGTTCGATGTGCTCACCAGCCCGCAGACGGCTGCCGCGTTCGACATCTCGCAGGAGCCGGACCTGCTTCGCGATCAGTACGGCCGCAACGCCTGGGGGCAGTCCTGCCTGCTCGCCCGGCGACTGTGCGAAGCGGGCACCGCGGTCGTCAGCCTGTACATCAATACGCCGATGAGTGGCCCCGAGCACACCAACTGGGACG
>JAGQPX010000157.1 GCA_020426505.1 Planctomycetaceae bacterium
TGTAGACGTTGTTCGACCAGTTCTGGATCGTCGTGTAACGGAAGCGACCTTCCTTCTTGACCAGAATCTCGACGACCGCAGAGTGGAGGCTGTCTGACGAATAAGTTGGAGCCGTACAGCCTTCGACGTAGTGGGCACTGGCGCCTTCATCGACGATGATCAGCGTTCGCTCGAACTGGCCCATATTCTGGGTGTTGATGCGGAAGTAGGCCTGCAGCGGGAAGTCGATATGCACGCCCGGCGGCACATAGATGAACGAACCACCGGACCAGACAGCCGAGTTGAGCGCGGCGAACTTGTTGTCACTGGGAGGAATGATCGTGCCAAAGTGTTCGCGGACAAGATCCGGATACTCACGCACAGCGGAGTCGGTATCGGTGAACAAGACACCCTGCTTGGCGAGGTCTTCCTGCAGTGAGCCGTACACGACTTCGGACTCATACTGAGCTTTCACGCCAGCGAGATACTTCTTCTCCGCCTCGGGGATGCCCAGCCGGTCGTACGTCTTGCGGATATCCTCGGGGACGTCGTCCCAGGACTTCTCCTGTTTATCGGATGCTTTGACGTAGTAGTAGATATCCTGGAAGTCGATGCCCGACATGTCGCCGCCCCATTCGGGCATTGGCTTGGCCTCGAAGATGTCGTACGACTTCAGCCGGAAGTCAGTCATCCAGCCGGGCTCGTTCTTCATCTCCGAGATCTGCGCGACGATCTCACGATCCAGTCCCTTGCGAGACATGAACGAGTACTTGTCGGTCGGATCGTGAAAGCCGAACTGATAATCGCCCATCGCGGCGACTTCGGCCTTCTCCTGATCAATGGCGTCGTCGGTAAGGATGTCAGTGGACATGATGGAATGCTTTCAAATGATGGACCGCGGATGACGCTGATGCGGCGGATCAACGCGGATTATTTCACGTACAAACTGGGTTAATCGTCCATTGCCTCGAATGTCGCGTCGACTTCGTCAAACCACTCGCCAATGTGCAACGTGAAGCCGGGCAGAATCTCACCAAGGTCGGCTGTGTCATCGGCGGTGAGGATCGACATCGATTTCTCGGATGTCCAATCTTCGATGGTGCGTTTGCGGGGGTCGACGATCCAGATTCGGCTCGTTCCCGCAGCGAAGAACTGCTCCCGCTTTTCCTCCATTTCGCGTTTGGTGTTCGAGCGACTGAGGACTTCGATTGCCCAATCGGGGGCGATGTTACAGATGGCGACACGTTCCGCCTTGCCGTTCGGAAAACGGTCGAGGCGATAGACACCCAGGTCGGGGATGCGGACGCGGCCCGGCTTCAGGCGTGTCAGGCCATCGGCTCCAGCGAGTACGGCGATGCGATTCTTTCTCAGATAGTTCTCAATGAACCAACCGAGAATCTGCTGCCAACCGGATTCTTCCCACCCCATATCTTTCTCCACGATCACGCCATCGAGCAGTTCGCAACACTGGACGCGAACGACGTCGTCCTCCGTGGCCGTGCCCGGCGCAGGGTGGAGTTTGATCCGATCCAGCGGAATGCCGCCGAGCCGCTCGACGAGATCGGCGAGCGTGCCGTCGATTGCCGTTGGCTGATCAGACGGTGCGGACGTCGATGGATGGTCAACTGTCGTGGACATGGATCGTCTAAAGTTTGTGTTGTCTGAACTATCAATCAGACGGTCGTCGCTTCCTCATGACGAGCTGCCTCTTCCTCGGCAGCCTCCTCCGGATGACGTTCGCGAACGCCGGCGTAGCCTTGTTCGTGGAGTTCGTGGGCGAGAGCGGCGTCGCCCGTTTCGACGATGCGGCCGGCGAGCATGACGTGGGTGTATTGAGGGATGTTATATTCTAGCAGACGCTCATGGTGAGTAATGATCAGCGTGCCCATGTGCTCGCCGGAGAGTTTGGCCAGCCCTTCGCTCACCACGCGGACGGCGTCACTGTCGAGGCCGCTGTCCGTCTCGTCGAGGATGGCGAACCTGGGCTTAAGGAGGGCCAGTTGCAGGATTTCCATCCGCTTCTTCTCGCCACCCGAGAAGCCGTCATTGAGGTAACGGCGGGCGAACTCGGCGTCGATGTTGAGTTCCTTCATCGTCTCACGCAGTTCTGTGCGGAACTCCCGCATGGGCATCAACTCTTCGCCCTCTTTGCGGTCCGGATTGCGGACGTTCGTCATCGCGTGCCTGAGGAAGTCAGCCACCTTCACGCCGGGGATGGTGACCGGATACTGGAATGCGAGGAATAGCCCGAGTCGCGCCCGCTCCGAGGGATCAAGGTCCGCAAGGTCGGTGCCATCAATGGAGACAGTGCCCTGAGTGATCTCGTATTTCGGATGTCCCACAAGCGTGTAGGCGAGCGTGCTCTTCCCTGACCCGTTCGGTCCCATGAGTGCGTGCGTTTCGCCCTGCTTCATTTCCAGGTTCACGCCTTTGAGAATCTCGGTCTCGCCGACGTTCACATGCAGGTTTTCGATCTTCAACAAACTTGACATTGCGTACTTTCGATTGCGGCCACTGCTGTGACCTCTCAGCTTGAATGTGACGTGAACGAACTCACCGGACGCTTACGCGGTGATGATCTCCGGCTCCTGAACGTGACCCGTATGGTGCGGAACGGGCAGTTGAGAAACGTTGCCTTTAGTGAGTTTGCGGGCTTTGATCTTGTCTTGGATTCGCATGACGCCTTCGAGGAGGGCTTCCGGACGCGGAGGACAGCCGGGGACGTACACGTCGACCGGGACCACCAGATCAACACCCTTGACGACGTGATAGCCGTACTTGAAATACGGGCCGCCGCCGACCGTGCAGGCACCCATCGCGATCACGTACTTCGGATCGGGCATCTGCTCGTAGAGTCGTTTAACGCGGCTGGCCATTTTGTAAGTCACGGTGCCGGCGACGATCATCAGATCCGCCTGACGTGGAGTCGCTCGAAACGCACCCGCTCCGAAACGGTCGATGTCGTAACGGCTGGCACCGGTCGCCATCATCTCGATCGCACAACAGGCGAGGCCGAACGTCATCGGCCAGATGCTGGACTCTTGAGCCCAGTTCATCGCCTGCTCCAGTGTCGTCGTGATGACGTTTTCCTCAAATCGTCCTTCAATGGGCGTCATGGCTTGTTCCGATTCCTGATGACTTGCTGTGGGGTTGTGTGTTGATGTCAGCGGCAACTGACGAACGGGCCAATCTATCGGTCTTTGTCGTGATTTCCAATCGTATCGGGATCAGCTCAGCACTGGCTCAAACTGACAACAGGCGTCACCGTCACGGCAGCACTGGGTGAGTTCCAGGGGCACACCGAGCACCTCTGAGAATACGGACTGCTCAAGGTCGCAAATGGACGAGTCACTGCTCGCCAACTCGTGATAGGGGCAACTGTGCTCACGCAGCACCGGGAGCAGGTCGTCCCCCTTTTCCAGTTGATCGCAATCCACTTGAAAGCCCTGATGATCGAGTGCCTGCTGGAGGTGATGAAATTTCTCTGACAAGGATGTTTCGGGAATCGAGGCTCCGTAACGGGCGACGAGGGCTTCCCGCAGCCGATGCCACAACTGCTGACGAACGCCGTCATCTTCGATTCGTTGGATTTCACGCCAAAGCAGAGGGGCCAACTCGCCGTAATCGTCCCCCAACTGACGTCGTCCGATCGCAGTGACCCGGTAAACGTGATATGGACGACCCCGCTCTGCCGGCATCTTCTCACGCTCGACGTACTCCGCAGACAACAACCTCGACAGCCGTTGACGGACGGCTGTCGCGGTGACCTGTAGTTCCGTGCACAACTCCTGCACGGTGCGGTCACCGAGCCGGTTCAGCCTCGCGAGAAACTGTCGATCCGCGTTGTCGATGGATGTCTGCATGTGGTGATGTCTGTTTGGCTTCCAACGCCCTCTGCTTCGATTCTACGGGTGCCCCTTCTTTTTAACAACAAGCCCTGCGAAAATTCTCGCGAACGGGAACGGACTCTCCCATTTCGCCGTAACTCGTTGTGCAGTAGACTCTCACGGCACGGAGACCATCGGCCCCAATGAGCCCGGAGACTGCCCATGCGGTTCACCCTCTGCCTGACAGCCGCCCTGATCCTCACGACCCTCTTCGGTGAACGCGTCATCGCGCAGGATGGCGAGACTGTCACCGTCATCACGCATAAGCCGCCCCCACCGACGGCCATGCAGCAGGTCGACAACGCCTTCAAGCATGCCGTCGAGGTGATGGAGGCGGTGCTGTTCTATCGACTGGCGACCACCGAGCGGCAGTACATCGTGTACGAACGGGGTGAGCAGTACGTTCGCAAACATCAGACGGGAGCGAACTCAGCACCGTTCAGGCGACTCGGCGCAGGGAGTGATGACGAACTGACACCGGCAGATGTCGAACTGCTGGCGGCCAAGAATCGACTGGTCCCCGGCGATGTCATCGACGGCGAGCAGCGCCTGTATCGACTGGGGCAACTCAGTGAGGCAGACTCAACGCTGGTCGATTACGTGACGGTCAAGATCCCTCATGAGGACCCGGCGATTCCTTATGGTTCAAAGTACGTACAGGATGACTCAACCGGAGGATGGCGACGGGTCACAGCAAAGCGCGGACTGCTGAGTGATTCGGATGTGCTCAGCGAGGAACAGATCAAATCGCTCGGCGAAGGTGGATGGTTGCAGACATCAGCGACGCCAACCGAAAAATCAAAGCCGTACATCCACACAGAGAAGGACCCCAAGAGCGGCATCCCGGTCGTTGTCGCATGGCTCTCTTGCGGAGCCGTGTTCTTCACGCTGTACATGGGGTTTTTCAACATCTGGGGGTTTCGTCATGCGATCGACGTGGTGAGGGGAAAGTATGACAACCCGGATGACGAAGGCGAGGTCTCACACTTTCAGGCACTTGCCTCCGCGCTGTCAGCAACGATTGGGCTCGGCAACATTGCTGGCGTGACGATCGCCATGACGCTCGGCGGGCCTGGGGCCTTCTTCTGGATGTTGCTGTGCGGTCTGTTCGGCATGACGAGCAAGTTCGTCGAATGCACGCTCGGCCAGAAGTACCGGCACGTCAAACCGGACGGCACCATTCTCGGCGGACCGATGCGGTATCTCTCCGCCGGCCTCAAAGAGATGAACCTCGGGCTGTTCGGCTCGTTCCTCTCGATCGTCTTCGCCGTGATGTGCATTCTCGCCAGCTTCGGCGGCGGGAACATGTTTCAGGCCAACCAGTCGGGCGGAGCGGTCGTACAGATGTTTCAGGGAGCCGACATCCAGAGGCTCAGCAATCTCAACACACAGATCGCCACCGCAGCAGAAAACGATGACACCGCTTTGATGCAGTCTCTGCAAACCGAACGGCGGGAACTTTCCGACCGGCTGACTCGGTCAGAGAACATCATCAAGCCGATGTTCGGGATCGTGCTCGCTTGTCTGGTCGCCGTCGTGATCATCGGCGGCATCAAACGCATCGGTGCCGCGGCGGGGAAGGTCGTCCCCACAATGTGCCTGATGTACGTCGCAGCCTGTCTGTGGATCATCGGCACCCACATTGCAGAGGTGCCCGCGCTGGTGAGCATGATCTTCGCTGACTGCTTCTCCGGCCAGGCGATGGGGGGCGGACTCCTTGGGGTGCTTGTTGTTGGAGTGCAGCGGGCCGCCTTCAGCAATGAAGCGGGGGTTGGGAGTGCAGCGATCGCTCACAGTGCGGCCAAGACCGACGAGCCGATCCGCGAAGGCTGCGTCGCCCTGCTCGGGCCATTCATCGACACCATCGTGGTCTGCTCGATGACCGCGTTGGTGATACTGATCACCGGTGCCTGGGACAACAACGAATGGGTCGTCGATCAAGGCCTCGCCGGAGCCGCATTGACCAGCAAGGCGTTCGAGAGTGAGATCAGCTGGTTCCCGTACATACTGAGCATCGCCATCGTGCTGTTCGCCTACTCGACGATCATCTCCTGGAGCTACTACGGCGAGAAGGCGTGGGAAAGTCTGTTCGGCCCGCGAAGCACGCCGCTGTACAAGTTGCTGGCCGTCATCGCGGTCTTCGTGGGCACGATCGTCAACCTGGGAAGCGTACTCGACTTCTCCGACATGATGATCCTCGGCATGGCCTTCCCCAACATCGCCGGAGTGATCTTCCTGGCCCCCCAAGTCAAACGCGACCTCGCCGCCTACTGGACACGCTACAAGGCGGGCGAGTTCAGGACGTTCAAGTGAGCCATGCAGACCTCAAATCCGCTACTGGCGTTGTTGCAAGGCATTGTCCTTGGTCTGAGTACTCCCATGCTCATTTGGGCTGCTGACTTGCCGCTTGATTGGAAGATTGGCTCAATCCTTTTCGGCGTTGGGCTATGGACAGGAATCTTCTGTTGTTGGGATTGGAGTCAATGGTGGAAAGATCGTCGCACTCGAAGTACAGAGATCGTCATGCGCGATGTCGCCTGGAACTTTGCAACCTCTGCACCTGCGGATCTGGAAGGATTCAAACTTGCGGTTGCTCATTATCAGCAGGAAGTGTCAAACACCCTATGGGAGGGCGAAAGAGTCGTCTGTCCGTCCGGATTACTTACGATTGTGGTCCATCGGCCTTGGCTCGATGGTGAGAAGGGGCTTACGTGGTTGGAACTGGAATCACCAGACAAGACGGCTTGGACCGAGGCACAACTGATGTTCTCTTTGCACCAAGCGATGACCAAACTTGGAGAACTCTACGATCATTCGTACTTTGAGGGCCTGATCCGTCATGATGAGAGAAGTTTCGAGCTGATACTGGGAAGTTAGCAGTCCCTCATCGCTCTCGTCTTGGGCAACGACGAGTGTGGAACACAGGGGTCACATGCGAGCCATCCTTGCAATCTGAGATTTGACATCTGATATTTCAGAGAAGAACCCTTGGAGATGAATCATGAAACGCGACAACATTCTCGTCCCGGTCGATTTCTCGGAACAGTCGCTGAATGCGATTCGGGAGGCGAATGAACTGTCAGGCGATACTGGCAAAGTGCGGCTGTTGCATGTATTGCCTCCGTTGGAGAGCATCTCGCCCGGTGTCGTTTGGGGAGACGTCTCGGACAGTACCCGTGAGCAGCACGTGCGGGATTATGCGAAAACGTTCCTCGCTGAAAACAAACTCGTGGGAGTTGATTTCGACGTCGAGATCGGTCCGCCGGGGCATGTCATCGCGGACTATGCCATCAAGTGTGATGCGGACTTGATCGTCATTTCGTCGCATGGTTATCACGGTGTCAAGCGGATGCTGCTCGGCTCGGTCGCGGAGACGGTCATTCGTCATGCCCATTGTGCGGTGCTTGTACTTCGCCGGACGGATGCTGAGTAGGAAGCGACTGAAGAGATGAACGAGTCCAGTCTGCACAAGCCAGTGTCCCTCAAGGGGGATGATCAGGCCCTGCACATTGAGTGGAGCGACGGCGTCACGCATCACCTCACGTGGCGACTGCTCCGCAAGGGGTGCCCGTGTGCAACGTGTCGCGAGGAGCGAGGCGGACCTGCAATTGCCGAACTGGTCGTCAACTCACTTGATGCCCCGCCTGCTCCCTCGACCGAACTGCTTCCCGTGATCACTGCCCAGGAAGCCCGACCGCTGAAGGTCGCCCGCATGCAACCGATCGGCAACTACGCCTACGGCATCGACTTCACCGACGGCCACACCACCGGCATCTACACGCTGGACTACCTGCGTGAGCTGGGTGAAGCGATTAAAGAGTGAAGCCCCACATCTCCACTGAACATCACCCGAGACTCGCGATCATGTCACGTTCACGCCTCAGTGCTTATCCTGCGGTTGCTACTCGTTCGCGTGGGGGAAGTGGACCTGCGGAGCCGCGCGATGGTTGGGAGATCATGATCTGTGGTGATTTGAGTGACAAACAGTTGGAACTCACAGAGCGGCTGGTGTCGGTGCCAGCACAGAGTCGGGGGACGATCTTCTTTGATTCGTGTGGTGGAAGTGCATATGTCGGGTTGGGGCTGGCGGCGCTCATACGCCTTCGGGGATTGGACCCGTTGGCGGTAGTGACGGGGGAGTGTTCGTCCGCAGCCATTCTGCCGTTTGCGGCGTGCAGGCGTCGGTGTGTGACGTCGCATGCGACGCTGTTGTTTCATCCGATTCGCTGGCAAAGCGAGGAGGACGTTCGCATTGAGGAAGCGACCGAATGGGCGCGGCACTTTCAGTTGATGGAGAAGGATCTCGACCAACTGCTGGCGAAGTTGTTCGAGTGCGAGATCGAGTTGCTCCAACGCTGGACGCGCCCGGGACGATTTGTTTCCGGAACGGAACTCGTGGACGCGGGACTGGCAGAATTGATCGACCTGTTCGCAGGAGATGTCTGGAAGCAACTTCGCGACCGGTCGGCTCATCCATGAAGGTATTGTTGGGACAGGTCACCCTAGCGGAAAAGCCAAGGCGCAGTTGAAAACAGAGGTTTGCGAATGCGCGTCAGTTTTCGGATTCCAAAGCAAAGTCGAATTCCTGCGATCCGGATTCCACGATTCGTGTTTCTGTCGAGACTGGTCCACTGAATTGAATGGGGACCACTTCGCGGGGGCCTTCGGGTTTGTTGATCTTGACTCGGTGATCTCCCACCACAGCTCCTTCGACGTCCTGATCATACCTCAATTCGTAGTAGCCTTCTTCGTTTGTGAAGGCCTTCGAAGAACGGACTCGGATCGAACGTTTTTCCGTGATGGGAAAGGTCTTTTCAGTCGGGGTGAATTCGACGCGGGCTCCCGCAAGGGGCTTCCCATCGAGTGTGACTGTGCCTGTGACGTATCCCAGTTCGGGATACTCGTAGCCGGAGGTTGCTGATCGAATCAGGAAATAGATGCCGGCGCAGGTGATGACAATGGCGAGCAATCCCGGGAGCCCGCGCGTGAGCACTTCGCCGAGTGCCTCTCTGAGTTCAGAGGGTTCTGCCGGTTCATCCTCCTCGATCCGGGATGACCGAGCACGGCTCTCCTCGACGGCGCGCGTCAAAAGATCTTTGGCCGCGTTGGCAGATGATCCGCCGCCCGAGAGCATCGCGCCTGCGGAAGCTGACGCAGACCCCAATTGCATCTCCGCGTCCGAGTCCAGTTCCACTCGGCGTCGAGCACGTCGGGCGGGAGGCGGGTCGTCGTCACTCAGTTCCAACTCGAGATCCATCGGGATCTCTTCATCAGACAGGGGATTGACGCGACGCGTCGGAGCCGCCATCGGCTCATCCTCCATCAGGAAGGCCACAGGATCAAATTCTTCATCCTGCGACTTCCTGGCCGGAGTCGTCGCAGTGATCCGTTCCTTGGCAGAGAGTTTGCGTTGAGGAGGAGCATCAGGTTGAGATTCGGTACTAGACGATACGTCCTTTGACACGGCTGGTTGTTTCGCGGAAGTGTCCGGCTGCGGAACGGTGAAGGCAGACTTGCACTTTGGGCACTTGCCTTGCGATCCGGCTAACTCATCCTTGATGTTGAGCTTGGAGCCGCAGTCATCACATTTGTAGCGAATCGTCATGTCGCGCTTTCATCATCGCCGGTGATCGCTTTGGGCCTGGCGGCTCCAGTGAACGACTCGACATGGATGAGTCCGGTGAGTGACGCATGGGTGAGACGTCACCGAGCGGGCGTTGATGCTAATGTGATCTCCGTGCGGCCAATCGGATCTGTCAGTGCGTTCAGAAGTCAACCGGCGAGCCCTGAGCCATGTTCCCCAGGTTTCGCCAAGTCAGCTGATCAATGTTGAAGCTGATGCCCTGAACGCTTCCGTCACCGAGCAACACATGCACGACCTGGTCATGCACGCTGTCCGCTTCATCGAAGTGGTCGCCTGTGTGAGGCGTGTCGCGCGTGCTGAACATGGTCGCGGGACCACCCCAGGCCCATCCGTCCTGACTCCTCAACTTCACCGGGTTAATCGTCGGGTCGGGGTTCACGTCTGTATCGGTGAAGATCCGACGCTCGGCGACCATGATGACCTTGGAGGTTCCGTCAAGGATGTCGCGGATCGACGTACTCGAATTCACGCCTAAGATGCCCACGTTTCGCGGATGTTGCGTGTAGGGAGAAGTCGTGATGGTGACGCCATTGACGACCTGGAAGATCACCGTTGCATCAAGCTGGTCGGATGTCAGCCGATAGGTCTGCCGCTCATCAGCGTTGAAGTCGGCGAATGTAATCCCGGAACCGCTGCACCCTGCGTAATCATTTCCTCCCATCGTCCACTCAACATTGGCGTTGTTTGGAAAACCGGGAAGATCCGGATGCGGAGAGTCGATCCGTTCCACAAGTGAGTAAGCACCGGTGGCCTGCATGCTGGATCGGCGGGAAGGACAATAGAACGTGGAAACGTCCTGCAACGGCGGCCGATACAACTCGAGATCCGGGGTGAGTGTTCCGATGTTCCCGTTCGCGTAGACGTTCCAGTCGAAGTTCCACAGGTCGTAAATCTGCTGTTGATCGATCTGTGGCAGGATATGCAGCATCCAACTGGTTCCCTGATATTGAATCTGAGGGTCGATGGCGACTTCCGGAAAGCGTGCCTCCGTTGGATCGACGTAGTTTCCGATGATGTTGGTTTGAAACAGCGGGTTGAAGTTGATCTGCCCAGGGGGGAAAAGCTTGTGTACATCGTGATAGTTATGGAGGGCCAGGCCGATCTGCTTGAGGTGATTAATGCATTGTGTGCGCCGGGCTGCCTCGCGTGCCTTCTGAACAGCCGGCAACAGAAGGGCGATCAGAATGGCAATGATTGCGATCACCACCAGCAACTCGATCAACGTAAACCCACGATGCAAACGACGGCGACGCATGGCAGTCTCCTCTGGAGTGCAATCAACTCGAAGAATCAAGGCCAATCAAGGATGGCGGCCCACCGACATCATACCGCATTGGCGTCCTGACCGACATCGCAACGTCTCGGGTGCGAAGGATGAGTGACCCGAAGACGCGTCAACAAATCAAAGGTATCACTGTCGGTGGGAAGAGACTTCTTGCGGAAAGAATGCCCTAACACCTTGATAATGCAGTTGTTTCCGCACGTTTGTCAAGTTGAAACGACACTCAAAAGAATCCCTGCCGCGCGCATGCATACTGTTTGGCTTCGGAGGATGCCCCTGCGAGCTGCTTCCCAGCACGTCGTCAATCAGTGCGGACTTCGATCCGCCGCGGCTCCGCCCGGTCAGCTTTCGGAAGCACGACCTTCAGCACACCGTTGTTGATCTTCGCGGTGATCCGGTCGTGATCCACCTCATCGCTGAGGATAAATGAGCGCAGGAAGTCACATTCACGATACTCCTGATGTAAAGGACGGGCACCCTCGGGAGCGACCGTCGTCACCCGGCCGAACAGCGTCAACTTGTTGTCCAACACCTGAAGCTCCAGTCCATCAGCCGTCACGCCGGGCAGGTCTGCACACAGCACCAGCCCCTCATCCGTCTCATAGATGTCGATCGGCGGAGCACACAGCTGCCGTTCGGGCGATGGTTGCCCGGTCGACGACACGGTCGCATCAGGTGCCGTTGACGGTTCTGCTCCGGCAGTCGGTCGCGTGATTTCCGTGTTCATGAATCCGTCTCCGTGACAGGAATCTTCCGGGGCTCTTCCGACGGGGCTTTGGGGAGATGAAGCTTGAGGACTCCGTGATTCAACTCAGCGAACATGTCTTCATCCCGGACCTTTTCCGGCAGAGAGAAAGTCCGTTCCCATTGGCCGACGGGACGTTCGCTGCGCCGAAACCGTTCCTCCGGGACAGGCAGGCTGCTGCCACGGCTTCCCTTCAGCGTCAGCATCCCGTTCGCAACGCTGAGGTCAAGTTCATCGGCGGACACACCGGGGAGTTCAGCGGTGATCAGAATTTCGTCTTCCAATTCATAGATGTTGACCGCTGGGAAGGGACGCCCCATGCGGAGCCCTTCCATCGTCAGCGAGCGCATCAGCCGATCGACTTCCCGCTCCAAATCACGGAACGCGTCGAACGCATGACCCCATCGGAAGACTGCCATCGGAACTCCTCATCGGACAATTTGACTGACGCCTCGCACAGACGGACCATCAGCCGACGTGGATCAACGCAAACGGCGTTCCAAATCCTCGCCAACAACGGTCAACACAAGGACCTAACACATGATTGGAAAAGCTCTTAACGGGATTGACGCCTTTAGATTCGTTCGGGCTTGCTTGACGGCACGCTGTCACTTTGGCAGCGTTGTTCTGGTTTGGTCTGACTCAGCGAAGGAAGCAGCGAAGGTCTTGCATATTCGGAGTGCATGCGGGTGCCACTGCTGGCTTGCCCAGCAGTGTCCATGCACGACGACAAGCCTGACGCAGATGCTTCAGCGTTGCACCCACAACACATCCTCCATATAGCAGGCAGATCAACGAGGGCATGTTATGATGACGTTCCTCCTCTCAACCGAAAGACATCCCGATGCCACACAACCTTGATCCCAGGCACGCGGTCTACGCCGGCAGCTTTGACCCGATGACACTCGGCCATGTCGACATCATTACGCGCGGTGCGCGAGTTTTCGATCGCTTGACCGTCGGTATCGGCATCAACCCGGACAAGGAACCTCTCTTCACACCCGACGAACGAGTTGACCTCATGTCGCGAGTTCTCAGCAAGCTGCCCAACGTCGATGTCGTCTGCTTCGAGGGACTAACGGTCGACTTCGTCCGTGAGCGGGAAGCAGCCGTCATGCTGCGTGGCGTGCGGACCGTCTCCGACATTGAGACCGAATTCACCCTCACCCTCGCCAACCGCACTCTCGAACCGGGCATCGAAACCGTCTTCCTGATGGCCAGCGAAAAGTTCTCGCACATCTCCAGCACCCTCATCAAACAAATCGCCCGCATGGGCGGCGACGCAACAGCAGCGAGCTTGGGTGAGTTCGTCCCGAAAGAAGTGATCGAACCGATGTTGGCGAAGTACCGGAAGGGGAGCGAATAGGGAGTAGGGAGTAGCGAATAGTTCTTGATCGAAGGGTGGCTGGGGTCGTAGCGAAGCAAAGCCCCCAGCACTGGGAGCTCCTAATGGTCGACCCCAGCCACCCGCCGTCGAACTCTCAACCCCACGTCTTGAGAAACCCACACTGTCATGGCTCGATAGTACGCAGTCCAATACATCGATCAACTGCTCGATGGTGATTCGTATGGGAACCTCGTGGACATTTCACTCGCAATGTGTTCGTCTCCACAGAACTCGCCTCAGAAAACTGAATACGGTTTACCGACATTTGCGTTCCTCTTCGTCGAAACACTCTCGTGGTTCGCTCAATCGATCCGATCTGGTACGTGGACCTATTATGAGAACTTGCCCATCGAACGTCAGCGTGCGATGTCGGCCGCACTCCGCACACATGCGCCAGCCGGGTTTGCTGACTGGTATGAACGCGGAATGTCTGACTGGCAAGACGAACAGAAGATCGAAGCCGTGGACGATTGGATCGAAGCAAACGACAATGAAGCCAACACATGGCTTCGGGATTTCGCGCGGGAGAACCGCGAAGCACTACTCGCAATGACATGAAGTGGTCGTCATGGAAACCACACTCGCACTCATCATCGGCGTGGGACTGGCTGCTTCGTGTGGGTTTCGGGTGTTTGCGCCGATGTTGGTGGCAGGGCTGGCGGCTCGGAACGGGTGGCTTGATCCGTCGGAGAGTTTCGCCTGGATCGCGACGACGCCCGCACTGATCGCCTTCTCGGCAGCGACGATCGTCGAAGCGGTGGCCTACTACGTTCCCTGGCTGGACAACCTGTTGGACACGATCGCCAGTCCGCTGGCTGTCATCGCGGGCATTCTGCTCTCGGCGTCGATGTTGGGGGATGTCTCGCCGTTGATGCAGTGGTCATTCGCGATCATCGCCGGCGGCGGAGCGGCAGCGACCGTTCAGGGGGGCACCGTCCTCACCCGCCTCACCTCCACCACAACGACAGGTGGCACCGCCAACTTCCTGCTGACCACCCTCGAAACAGCCGCCAGCCTGCTGTTCGCGATCCTCTCGATTCTGGCTCCCATTCTCTCCCTGATCGCCCTGCTGCTGCTCATCGCTATGATGTACTACACCGGCCGCACCATCCTCCGACAATTGCGCCAACGTTGGAGCAGCGAGGAACAGACGGGTAGTATCAGTCACTGATGGGGACGTCGGCTTGACCGTATCAAAGGATGCGGCGGGAGGTCGTTGCATCCCGCATCATTCGATCCGGTTGTGCAACACGGATTCCACAGTCACCTGCGATCGTCTTCGAATCGGGGTGAAGATCGGTCGGCTAAGGCGTGCCGTGTCATGTCGACCTTGGAAACGGAGCCTTGAGCGTCTCATGGCCTGTGTTGTCGAATGTTTCTTGCCCACTGGACGTAGGCTCTGGCCCAGTTGGGACCTGTTCGTTGCAGCAGGGCGGAACGATGCGAGGAATCTCCGCTTGTGGTGGAGTCGTTGGGAAGATGGGACAGGTCGGGCAATCCCACGGGACGTTGCAGCATCGTTGCATCGGCTGACACGCCAGCTTGATCAGTAGAGTACCCGTGATCGAAGTCTCGGCTCCTCCTTGCGGCTTCACCTTTCCACTGACCTTCAGTGCAATGGCACCTTCGGCCGCAAGAAGTGGTTTTGCCGTGCCAACAAACGGCAGAAGGTACGATTCGGAGAATTCCGAACTATTCACGACCAAGGCACCGTCTTTGTCAAACGTTTCGGGGAATTTGAGTTCCTTCTCTTCCACAAGTTTACCGTCCTTCAGCTTGGTGTATGTCAACTCTCGTTCGATGCCGGTGGACAGGAGTGCGTTGACGCTAATGGTGACGTCGGCAACCTTGCCGGCCAGCTTCTTGTCGCCCTTAATCTTGATCTTGTCATGGTTCACAACAATGTTTGTTGCTGCGCAGGCACTGTAGGAAATGCAGCCGAAGACATCGTCTGGATCGAACGTGAATGAGGCGCCAGCGGCTGCCACGGCGACCACGGGAATATCGATGTGGCTCGTGACTCCGTAGGGAGTGGCAACATGTGCGTCGACGACTGTCACTTCCGTCTCTTTTCCATCGATGAAATGAGTGACCTTGGTCGTGTTCGCGTCTTTGGGAACGGCAACTCTCATGATTTCACGAGAGAGCAGATCATACTCACACTTATGCCCACCGATGATGACCTCTGTGACATTGACGTTGAATCCCCGCCCCACTAGGAACAGGTTGGTGGTCCCCTTCGTATTCACACCGGGTTCCCCGTAGAACCCCAACAACTCAGGCCCAAGGTTGCGTGTCCCCATCGCAAACAACTGAAATCCGCCGAGAGTGTTCTCATAAGGGACCTGTACTGCGGCATCCTGCAAGGGAAGACGTTCTTCGAGTTGGTCGACCGCGTTCATGACGCGGCGGATATCGCCGGGTCGATAGAGGTTTTCTTCATGCAGGCATTGAGTCTTACACACCCGGACGTATTGCATCATCTGGCCGAGGCGGATTGAGTCCTCGGTCGTGAACTGCTTGCGTTGTGGCTTGGTCAGATGGAACCAGTTGCTCCGCATGTCAAGCCGGGCATTGGGGATGAAGGAAGGCATCAATACGATTGCGAGTAACTCCCGTGGTCCTGCCTCAAGCTGGCGATCCTTGAGGTCGTCGTCGCGCGAGGTGCCGCCGTGCAGAAGTTGATGAATGGTTCCAAGCGTTCCCGGCGTCGGGGGTGCCTGGACGCGGGGATATATCCGCCATCCAAAGGTCTCATTGCCATGCGAGAACCCGACGACGGTGCGGTTGAGCGAGACGGTTTCAAGTTCGAAGTCCAGTCGACGTGAGTATCGGGTGAAGTTGTTGGCATTGATCTCACCATTGGCGAAGGCGACGGCCAATGCCAGTTGAGTTTCCCGTCGACGCGTGTAGGCATCTGCGACGTTCTGTTCTTGAGTCGTCGGATCAATAGCGAAGACATGGATGGGCCACCGCTGACGGACGTATTCATTGAAGATTTCACGCTCCATGAAGCCCGGGTTTGGACCGTAGTACTGGAGCACTTCTTCACAGACGTTGGGAGAACCTTTCTCGACGGAGATTCTGTGGATGTCTTCATGCAGTCGCTCATTGAGCAGAGCGGACTCCACCAGAATGGCCCACGCCAGCGCCCGCGTGGTAGCACCTTTGCACGTATTGGCAACCAACATCTGGTCCAGATCGGCATAAAAGCTTCGCCTGAGGTTGGCAACAAAGTCCTCATGGCACTCAAATTGAAGCTGACGGACCCCGATTGCCAGCCGAGGACAGTACAAGGACCATGCGTCATAGCAAGCAGTCTTGTGTAGTGTTGCCAACATTTGATAGGCGGCCTCAAGCTCCTCTCGCAGAAACGCTTCAGCATCGAATAGATGAATCTGCTTGCGACCACTGGTCGCATGACTCGTCAACAGGTCTTGCGCGACGTCCAGGAGTTGCTGCTCACCAAATACGCACGCGATCAACGTCGGCGGCACAGCATATCGTGCCTCACGAGCGCGTGGTGAGGATACGCTCACTGATTGCGTTACGCTCGTGTCAAGGTCATCTTGGGATTGCTCTATTGCGTCTTTCGTTGCAGCAGATATTTCCTCGATCCGGTCAAGGACCTCGCTGTTTCGTAACGTGTCCAGTGTGGCCTTCAGTTGTTCACGTTGGGATTCGATTTGTTGGTTCCAGCTATCGTTTACTTGCTCCCATCGGTCCAAGATTACCTCCCGGTCATTTAAGTCATCTTGAACTGGAGGCGCCATCAGTAGTTGTTTTGCGATGCTTTCAGGAGCACCTTGTAGTATCTGATCGAATGGCAGCTGATTCAGGTCAGGTGTAACTTGGTTGTGGTTCCGAATCTTTTCGTGAAAGTCTCGACTTTGCTCTTGCGAGTTGCTTGCAGCTTCGAGGTCCTTGGCCTCTGTGATCAAACTATCTAAGTCTTCTCCTATTTCGGCAAACTTACATATGAGCCGTCCCCTCAATTCTGAGCGATAGGCAACTACGGCGTCGCGTGCGGACTGTGGAACACCATCAAGGTTCTTCGAAACGTCTGTGCCAACGAGCAGTTCGGCTCTTTCCCCGACTTTTTTCAACATGACAATTTGAGTGTCGGGGTCAGCCGTGTTGCTAGCGTCCTGTAGTAGTTGACTTACACCTGCGACTTTGCACTGTTCAACCTCCAGTGCTTGGGTGATGATCTTCTGCTGATTCCACGGCTGTCGTTCCGCGAGTTTGACGAGAGGCAGCGACAATTGGTCGATCAGGTCGTTGACGACGAGGTCTTTGAAGGTGTCCGGGAGGAGGTTTTCGGAGAGTTCCGGGGTCAGCGTGAAGGTGACTTCGGCTCCGTAGCCGGTGCGCGTTTTCTTGCCCGGTAATACGGAAACTGGCAGACGCATGAGGTTGAGAGCGTAGCCTGGAGCGTCGGCCGTATCGTCGCCTTCGTTGATGCGGCGAAGATGGTTCAGGTGCTTGACGTACCGAGACAACTGGTCGAGGAACAACGTCGGCTCAATGGTGACGCCGGTCACCGTCTGCTTGGGGTCCGTCACGTCAACGATGGTCGCCCTGCGAATATCCGCGAACTGTGGCTGAGGAAACTGCCCGGAGTTAAAGACCTGTTGGACACTTACGTCCGGGATTGGCTGTCCACTGGACGCTCCAGCAAGAGTCAAGGCGTTCAGCAGGAAGGCTGAGTCGGCTTCGCTGATCTGGGCGTTGATGGTGAATCGAAAATGCTCCAGCTCAGCTTTCAGGACCTTCTCATAATCCTGACGATGCTTGGTCCATCGTGCTTCTCCCCAGATGTCCGGCTGCTTGACAACAACGCTGCCGTAGGTGTCAATCTCACGTTCCAGTTTGTCGACCGAGACAGCAAGTTTCTCGAGGCAGGATTTCGGGCGTTTCCACGTACCACCCCATCCGCGGAATGGGTCTGCGACTGCCGCATCCGGGCAGATCGCACAATGCGACAGCAAGCAAATGAGGAATACGCGAAGTGATCCACGAGCGTTCATGATCCAACCTTCCCTGGCTGTTCGATTGAGCGAATCGATGCGAGTGGCGTGTTCTTCCTTGGCACGCTCTCATGTGAAGCTGCGTTGCACCTTGCAACACTTGGCACCCTCACGGGGAAGATCGGCGGTGATTCTAGGCAGCTTTGCAGAAGTTGATGCGGAATAATACATGTCGGGCAGTCAGACCAGAAATCCCCTCAAGATGTGATTATCCGCTAGAGATTAACACGCAATTCAGTATGCTATAAAACTCGAAGGAAACGCATGGTTCGGTTGCACTCATTGGGGCCGTGTGGCCTGCGGGCGCTGGACTGAAATGATCCGACCTTGGCCGGGCGTCGGAGATCCTGGCGGAAGTTGTATGATTTTGACGCGACACCCCGTCCGTTAGGTTTTCCTCACTCCACGTGATGCAATGGAAGGATCGATGATGCGATACCACTGCCTGATCATTGTCCTTCTCCTTGATGCGACCTCGCTGACAAATGCGGATCAACCATTGATGCCGATGGTTGAGGGGCCTTGGGTGCGGATTGTGGGGAATCCGGATTTGGGGGAGTTGACGAGTGAGCGGCAGCAGCCGGTGGACTTTGCGGTGTGGCAGGGGGCGGATGGGACGTGGCAGGCGTGGTCCTGCATTCGGAACACGAAGCTGGGTGGGCATACGCGGTTGTTCTATCGCTGGGAGTCCGAGGAGCTGACTCAACCAGACTGGCGGCCGATGGGAATCGCCATGCAGGCGGACACATCGCTGGGTGAGGACCTCGGCGGGCTGCAGGCGCCACACGTCATTCGCGAGGGGGGTCGTTATCACATGTTCTACGGCGACTGGAATCACATCTGCCATGCGGTGAGTGAAGACGGCAAGTCGTTTGAGAGAGTGATTCAGCCTTCGGGGAAGACGGGACTGTTCAGCGAAGGGCGCGGTGTCAACACGCGGGACATCATGATTTTGAAGGTTGGCGGCCTGTGGCATGGCTACTACACGGCCTTCCCGAACGATCAGGGGGCCGTTTATGCCCGCACGACGAGCGACTTCACATCGTGGAGTGAGTCGACCGTTGTCTCGATGGGTGGGCTGACGGAGACGGGACGTTACACACGTGAGTGCCCGCATGTGGTCGAGCGTCAGGGCAGGTACTATCTGTTTCGCACGCAGATGTACGGCGCGAACGCCATCTCAACGGTCTATCACTCCGATGATCCGCTGATGTTCGGGATCAATCAGGATGAGCGATACTTCGTGACACGACTGGCCGTCGCGGCACCGGAGATCGTGCAACATCAGGGACAGGATTACATCGTCGCGCTGACGCCCGAGTTGGATGGCTTGCAGATTGCTCGACTCGATTGGCGACCGCCTCCGACGGTGGGCGAGCCGGTGCTTCGCTTTGATGAACAGGAACGTGGGCAGTGGCAGCGCGTGTCGGGTGACGGGTCGGTGCCGTTCACCAACTCGACGCGAGACGAGTTCAATCTGCCTCAGGAGTATTTCATCGGGACGGCTGAGACGGAGAGTGGCCAACTGGATGATCGTCGCACGGGGAGTTGGCAATCACCCGTCTTGACACTGACCGAACCGCGGTACTTCATCTACGTCTCCGGTGGTCGTCAGGAGTCGATATACGTGGCGTTCGTCGATGCTGAGACCGATGAAGAGTTACTGCGAGTCATGAGCCTGGAAAGCACCAACGTCATGAAGCCGCAATTGATCCACACCAACCGGCTGATTGGTCGCCGTGTCGTTGTGCGAGTTATTGACGATGCTGAAGGAGGATGGGGGCATATCAACTTTGGAGGTCTCTACACCACGAGGTAGGTGCCGATGAGCGCATTGGCCGGCTTCCAGGCAATTGACTGTTGTAAGACATCAGTGGTCGCTCATGCGATGCTCTTGTTCACTCTTCTCGAACACCGGTTGCTCGCTCTGGCATGCAGACAGGATTGCCCTCCTTTCAAGACCTTCCGGCGTGTCAATGGAGGATTGCCAATGACAGCATGGGGCGCGACGAAAGAAGATGCGATTTGACAACGTGTGAGATTCCCAGATTCTTTGGAGGGAATTCTTGCATCTTTGGTCCTGATTGACTCTGATGACGTTGACAGGGGGGCGTCACTTGCCTGACTTCTGAGTGGCCTCCTCAATGCCCCGTCCTCGACTCAATTCGAGTCAGCTGACAACCATAACGCAACTACCAAGAGGAGCCTCGAATATGGCATTGATTCGCCCATGCATTTGTCCGCTTGCATTGCTCGTCGCAGCAATGCACTGGAGCCTGCCGCTGGTGGAGGCCCAGGAGCAGCCGAACATTTTGATCATCTGGGGGGATGACATCGGCACTTGGAACATCAGCCACAACAACCGTGGCATGATGGGATACAAGACGCCCAACATCGATCGCATCGCGAAGGAGGGCATCTCTTTTACGGACTACTACGGTCAGCAGAGTTGCACTGCTGGCCGGGCGGCGTTCCTCAACGGTTCCGTTCCGGTCCGAACCGGCATGACGAAGGTCGGCATGCCCCACGCTCCGCAGGGATGGCAGATGGGCGATGTCACGTTTGCCACCGTCCTGAAAGCCCAGGGCTATTCCACTGGTCAGTTCGGCAAGAACCATCAGGGCGATCTCGATGAGCACCTGCCGACGATGCATGGCTTCGACGAGTTCATGGGGAACCTGTATCACCTCAACGCTGAAGAGGAGCCGGAAAACCGGGACTACCCCGGCGACATGGTGTTGGCCAACGGCAAGACGTTCACGGAGGAGTTTGGTCCCCGAGGTGTGATCAAATCGAAGGCATTGCCTGGTGGCAAGCAGGAGATCGAAGACACCGGTGCCTTGACCAAAAAACGCATGGAGACGATTGACGAGGAGACACTCGCTGCTGCCAAAGATTTCATCCTGCGAAAGAACATGGGTGGCAAGCCTTGGATGTGCTGGTGGAACGCCACTCGCATGCACTTCCGCACCCATGTGAAGGAAGAGCACATGAACTTGGCTGGTCCGCAATCCGACGAGTACTCGGACGGCATGGTCGAGCACGACATGCAGGTCGGCGAGTTGTTGAAGCTGATTGACGAACTCGAAGTCGCTGACAATACGATCGTCCTTTACTCGACGGACAACGGCCCACACTACAACACGTGGCCGGACGCAGGGACGACTCCGTTCCGCAATGAGAAGAATTCCAGTTGGGAAGGTGCCTTCCGCGTGCCTGCGTTTGTCCGCTGGCCGGGCAAGTTCCCCGCCGGCGCGACACTCAATGGTATCGTTGCCCACGAGGACTGGCTTCCCACTTTCGCCGCTGCCGCCGGAGCCCCGGATATCAAGGAGCAGTTGAAGGCGGGCGTCGAGCTGAACGGACGCAAGTACAAGAACTACATCGACGGCTACAACATGCTGGACTACTTCTCGAAGGCCGATACGTTCGAGACCATCATCGAGGACCAGCAGGCTTCGCCACGCAAGGAGTTCATTTACGTCACGGACGGGGGCGAAGTCGCCGCCATCCGCGTGGATGACTGGAAAGCGATGTACCTGGAGAATCGGGCACACCAGCTGCAGATCTGGCGTGAGCCGTTCATCAAGCTGCGGATGCCGCTGCTGTTCAACCTCCGTCGCGATCCTTTCGAGAAGTCGCAGCACAACTCGAACACCTACCATGACTGGATGATCGATCGTGCATACGTGCTTGGGCCGATGCAGGTCGTCGCCAGTCGGTTCCTCATGACGCTGAAGGACTACCCGCCCAGCCAGACGCCGGGCGACTGGAGTCTCTCATCGCTTGAGGAGCAGATTCGAAGCATGAATGTCTCAGGGAAATGAGTCCGGGGCCGTTCAACCGGACGAAAAGTCCCGAATCGAAATGAAGACTTCTCACGAGGCACTTCGCAGGAAGTGCCTCGTGCTTTGTTCTGTCCGGAATGACGTGAAACACTCGTGTGGAGCCAGCGATGCGCACAAATCTCTTAATCCTGTTCGTTTCATTCGCTGTCGTCGGGAACGCTGCTGAGCCGCTTCCTTCGTGGAACGACAGTGAGTCCAAATCGGCCATCATCGGGTTCGTCAAGAGGGTGACCGACGAGGCGTCGCGGGACTTTGTCCCGGTGTCCAAGAGGATCGCGACGTTCGACAATGACGGTTGCCTGTGGTCGGAGCAGCCGATGTACTTTCAGCTGATCTTTGCGATCGATCGCATCAAAGCTTTGGCCCCGCAACATCCCGAATGGAAGGCACAGGAGCCGTTTGCATCGGTGTTGAAAGGCGACATCAAAGGCGTGATGGCGTCGGGTGAGCATGGTCTGATGGAACTGATCGCTGCCACACATGCCGGGATGACGATCGAGGAGTTCGACAAGATCGTCAGAGAATGGACCAGCACGGCGAGGCATCTGAAGACGGGCAGGCTCTACACCGAGATGGTCTATCAACCGATGCTCGAACTGTTGGACTACCTGCGGGCCAACGGCTTCAAAACGTTCATCGTGTCTGGTGGTGGCATCGAGTTCATGCGGCCCTGGGCGGAGCAGACGTACGGCATCCCGCCCGAGCAGGTTGTGGGCAGTAGCCTCAAGATGAATTACGAGGTCCGCGACGGCACTCCGGTCATCGTAAAGCTCGCAGAGGTGGATCTCATTGATGACAAGGAGGGCAAGCCGGTCGGCATCCAAAGTCACATTGGCCGCAGACCGATCTTTGCAGCCGGCAACTCAGACGGCGACTTTCAGATGCTGGAGTGGACAACGTCCGGCGAAGGGCCACGCTTCGGCCTGATCATTCATCACACCGACGCTGAGCGCGAATGGGCCTACGATCGTGACTCTCACGTTGGCCGACTCGATCGGGGCCTCAATGAAGCCCCAGACCGCGGCTGGCATATCGTTGATATGAAGCGGGATTGGAAAACGATCTACCCGTCACAGTAGTCGATCGCTGATCTCATCGAATCAGAAGATGACTCGTGCTCGCACTCCGGCAATGGTCGCAGTATCGACGGCGTCGCGAGCTGGCATCACGAACTGGAGGTCCGGAGTCACGTGCAGCCACTTTGTGACTTCGACGTCATAGTAGAGTTCGACACCTTGTCCATCCCCGACGCCTCCCAATGCTGTGGCGAGGAAGGGGGCCAGTTCGTTGCTCGTTCCCGAGTAGTACCAGCCTGCTCCGAAGGTGTCGTTGTCGCGTCCGGGGACCAGGCTGTGTCCGCCGACGCCGAAGCTGAGGAACCAGGCGATCGGGTTCGTCTCTGGATCAGCCAGCCCGGCACGGCCAAACACACCCCAGCCACGCTCAGAGTTGCAGGGATCGACCCACAGGTACTGATCGAAGTTCCAATAGACCGACCACGAGCCATCCTGCCTCGCGATTGGTACGTTCGGCAGGATGATACGTGGGTCTTGTCCCAGGGCCACGTATTCACGGCTGCTCCATGATGCTCCAAACAGTTGATGTCCCGGCAAACCGAAGACCTCTGTCGGCACGCGAAGTTCGCCGACAAGCGAAACGCCTTCATTGAACAACTCGTTGAAGCCGCTGTTCCGTGCCGTGTCCGTCGGATTCAAGACGGTGAATGTGAAAAGTGGTTCAGCCCCTTCGCCCAGAATGACAAAGCCCGCTCCCAAGGTGGAGTAAGGGGCCGTTCTCAAAACGAGGGGGGATGCGACGAAGGCAATGTTCGAGAACTGCGTTTTTCCTCGACCGTGCGCAAACTCATTCACGTCACCATCGAGCGTGTCCATCTTGCCGAAGAACACGCCGAATTGCTCAGAGAGCATCTGCGTGATCAGCACGTTCGTCAGGTAAACGTCTCGACTGTCTGCGACCGGCAGATCTGCAACAAAATTGGAAGGCAGTAAAGCACCAGTTGCCCCTGCCAGCGATTCGCCAAATCGATGCTCGGCTCGCAGCTTGACGAACAGACCTTCCTGGACCCCCATCTTTCCGAGATCCATGTTGATCACGTAATCATTATGTCCGGAGAAACGAAACTCCCGGTCAACACCTCCACCGGTGACACCCATGTAGAACATGGTCGAGTCTGCATCGACGGTGACGCCGTTTTCGGTCAGCGACGTGCGCGCTCCCGACCAGTCGCCGGTGAGTTGCGTCCGGTCGCCACCAACCGCACTGCACCACGGGTCGGATGAGGCAAACCAGTCGTATGGCCCGCAGGCATCACAGGACGGCAGACACGACTCCTGAGCCTGTCCCGTGTTAGATGCAAGGGTTGCGATCGAGAAGAGAAACATCACCCCGCGAAGAACGGGAGACGAGAATTGAGCGCTCATGATTGACTCCGTATTCGAGCAAAGCCTCCTGGCCATCAGTCGATGTTTGAATCGATCGACAAATTGTGCACGGAATCCCGAAAATGATCGGACCGGCCGAGGTCGAGATTCCGTGGTTTGCTCGAACGTGTCAGTGAAGCCGGTTCTCCGCCCGTCCCTGAGCGGAGCATTCGTCAGACTTTCACAATCCTGTACCTCGCGGGCGGTTGGACACGGGGGGCGATCCGACTATATTCGATGTTGAAACAAGACTCCGGAGCCGACAGTGGATTCGAGAGTCGGCTCCCATCCATCACCCTTCGACGAAGAGAGTTCACCGTGGCTGTTTTGGTTCAGAAAGAGGCTCCCGACTTCCAGGCGACGGCTGTCATGCCGGACGGTTCGTTTCAGGACATTAAGCTGTCCGACTATCGCGGCAAGTACACCATCCTGTTCTTCTACCCGCTCGATTTCACGTTTGTCTGCCCGACGGAGATCATCGCCTTCTCCGATCGCATTGCTGAGTTCGAAGAGTTGGGCGTGCAGGTGATCGGCGCATCGATCGACAGTCACTTCAGCCATCTCGCCTGGCGAAACACACCTCGCACTGACGGCGGCATCGGCGACATCAAGTATCCGCTGGTCGCTGACCTCAGCAAGAAGATCTCTCAAGAGTACGATGTCCTGCTCGACGGCGGCATCGCGTTGCGGGGTCTGTTCCTCATCGACAAGGACGGCATCGTCCGACATCAGGTGGTGAACGACCTGCCGCTCGGTCGTAGCGTCGACGAGACTTTGCGAATGGTCAAGGCTTTGCAGTACTTCGAGAAGAACGGCGAAGTCTGTCCCGCCAACTGGTCCGAAGGCGCCCGCACGATCAAACCGAATCCGAACGCGAGCAAGGAATTCTTCAACGCCGAATATGCAGGATAGGTAGTCAGTCCCTCGCGATCAGACGGTTTGACGTGAAGAGACATCAGTCAGTTTCAAATCCGTTCCTAACATGGGTGGCAGGGTCAGAAGCGATGCGGATGGCCCTGCCACCGCTGTTCCGGGTCTTCCCGTTGGTCAGACCCGGCCACCCCAATGATTGGTGTTGAAACTGGCTCATGACAAACCACCCCGACTGCTCGAAGCAGCCGGGGTGATTGCGTGTTGTAACCCTTCTTGCTTCTTGACTGACGAAATCACTGATCGCTTTTTTCGCGGACCAACGGGTCATCGATTTGTTGCATCGCGACTTTGAGCTTGTCGTCGAGTTGGCGAATCGCTGACTCGATCATGGGGACGCTGGACTCGATGAGGTTGGTTGACTCACTCGGATCGAGGACTCGGTCGTAGAACTCATCCGGACGATTGCCACGGAAGTAGCGGATGAGTTTCCAACGCTCAGTCTGATAGCTCCGCATGTCGGCTCCGTCGCCGTGGT
>JAGQPX010000014.1 GCA_020426505.1 Planctomycetaceae bacterium
TGAAACGTCCTGAGTATTGGAGTCCAACATGCGACACGTCCGACAACCGGAAGACGAAGGCCTCATCGAGAAGATCCTCAAGCTCGCAGAGCAGCACGTCACCATCGTCGCCCACGTCATCCGACTTGGGTGCGGCCGAGCGACTGCGTATCGCACGGTCGACCGGCTCAGAAAAGAACGACGACTCCGCTCCGCCGGACGAGTCGTGATGAACACAGCCGGTCCCCCCGTCCGAGCGTTCTGCAATGGCTGGAAGCCGAAACGGGATCAGTTGCGACACGAGATTCTCACCACTGATTTCCTGCTCGGGTATCCCACCGCCGAGATTGTGCGTGGCTGGGATGTCGATCCGCACATCCGTCCGGATGCCACGATGCAACTGGACGGCATCACGTATCACATCGAAACCGACACCGGGAGCGAATCGTTTCGTCGTATCGAGAAACGTCAGAAGGTGTACTCCCATGTCAATGACTTCGTTCTGTATGTCGCGCTCTCCGAGCGGCGTCTGCAGGGCCTGATTCGGCATTCCCAACAGATTCAGCGGATCGCACTGTTCACCACATTGGAGCGTGCCATCGCCGATCCACGAGGAGAGATCTGGCAGGACTGTGATGGAAGAACCGCTTCCATCTGAGAACCACAGGAGTGCCCAAGATTGTGACCAATCCTCAGACCGACCTGCGAAATCTGTCTCACATTGATCCCGAGACATTCTCACGGAAAACCGCATGTAACTCCTTGTCCCGCAATGCTTCGCGACGAACCACACACAACGACGGAAAAATCCGGACTAGCGGCCACTGCCGCCTCCCCACCCACCCACCGTCACAAAGTCAGTTTTCACACTTCAGATCAATCCCTTACCCGACCGGAGAATCCCATGGTCAGAATCACTGAAGTCAAGAAAGGCAAATGCAGCCTGTCGGGCAAGGAGTGCACCGGCGTGGTCGTCACCTTTGACGACAAGTCATTCGAGAATCTGTTCCTCAGCTGGAATGCGCTGCGGCAGTTGTTGGAACTGAAGCTCAAACAGGTGGCGAAATGATGCTGACGGTTCAGGACGTCGCCCAACGTCTGCGGGTCTCACCGCAGATCGTCTATGCGCTGATTGCAAAGGGGCGCCTTGTCGCCCACCGCATCGGCCTGGGACGGGGCACGATCCGCGTCGAGGAAGCCGAACTCCGAAGGTATCTCGACACGTGCAAGCAGCAGCATGCACCGCAGCCGGCATCACGTTCCCGAAAACGCATCCGGCTGCGGCACATCAAACTTGACTGACTACTCCCATGTCAACCAACAGCTTTGCGTGCCTGATTGAGCAGATGTTGCGGATCTTGGCTGAGGTGCTGATACACGCGTGCCAGCATCGACGGGTCTTCATGCCCCATCAGAATGGCAACCGTCATGCTATCCACTCCCCTCTTGAGGGCGTTCGTCGCCCACGAATGACGCAGGGCGTACAGCGAGTAACGCGGCACGAGCTTCTTGGCCTCCTGGAACGTCAGTTTCCGCTTGGCTTCGCTGCGAAGTTCGGCATCCGTCTTCTCAGTCTCAACACCCTGCACCCGCTTGGATGGACGGAGCGATGGTATCAACGCGGTGATTGCCTCGGTCGGGATCTCAATCCCCTCTCGCTCCATCACCGCCTTCCCCATTCGGTGACGCAACGCGTCGAACTGGGAATTGACCGCGTCGGTCGACCAGGGCACGCCATTGCTGTTGCGAAACAGCGGCCCGGTCGGATGGGCCAGCATCAGCCGACGGGTGATGTCCAACGCCGTGTCCGTGAGGTACACGACGCGGGCGATGCGTTCCATCTTGGCTTCCGACTTGTGGAACACCCACCGTTGGTTAACGACGTCGACGTGCCGGGCTTCCACCCGCAGGGACTCCTGCGGACGGCACCCGGTTTCCCACGAGACCTGGATCAGATCAGACAGTTCGGGCAGCCTCACAAAAGTCATCATGCGGGCAAACTCCTCCTCGCTGATACAGACGTCTCGCTCCTCCGCCCTGGGGACTTCCAGGTCCTCGATCGGGTTGCGTTCGATGTATCCCTGCTTCTTGGCCCAACTGAAGCAGCGTTTCACCGAGCGGAGATAGTTTCGCCGTGTCGTGACGGCGATCTCGTACTCCCCGACCCACTCCTCGACCATGTAGGGGCGGACATCGGCCGCGACAATCGTGGGGTACTTACGACAGAAGCGTTCGATCCGGTCCTGATACCAGAGGTAGGTCTCCAGCGAACGGTTCTTCTTGACCCACTCCAGGAAGCGGTCGGCCATCTCGACAAAGGTCATGTCGGGGCCCGGTGCCGGTTCTCCCAGCTTGCGAGCCATCAGTTCGTGATAGCGGCGAAGAGCTTCGGTCTTGTCGCGACCAAGACGGACTTGCCGTCCCTCGATCTCGACGTACCAGCAACGGTTCGACTTCCGGAACCACGGTTTTCGTGGACGTGCCATGAGACAACCCTCCAGCTTGAGTGATGAAACACCACGCCAGCAAGCTGAAAGGTTTTGTTGGTGCCACCCCGGATCGCTGCCACGATTCGGGGTGGTTTTCCTGCATTCGATTCCTGCATCAAGAATAGGAATCGTCGTAAGTCGAGTACACCCCGCAGGATTCGAACCTGCAACCTTCGGTTCCGTAGACCGATGCTCTATCCAATTGAGCTAGGGGTGCGTGGAACATTCTCATGAGTGGACACCCACCTAGGAGAAATGTTCGATGATGGAACAGAGTTTATCCCATCAGTATCGGTCTGTCCACTTTGTACTTTGCGACTCGGAGTTTCTGAAATTGGACCACGTTCAAGTGCCTCGGAGGACTGATTCGCGTCTACCGATGCCCCGCCTGCCAAGTCAGCTGGGGGGGACGGTCGTTTTGACGTCGTTGATTGGGGAGTGGTATCTTCTCGCAGCATGTGATGATTCAAAGTTGTTGTGATGCAGACCAGTGTCCTTTAGCGATTGGGGATGGGAGATTGCACGAATGAGTCTGCCTGCGACGTCTGATTGCGTCCTCTGTTTTGCAAGGGATGGAGTGACGACTGAGCATCCATTGACCGAAGCGCGGATATTGATTGGGCGGGCGGAGGGGTGTGACATCTGCTTTCCTTTCAATGAGGAAGTGTCACGATTGCACGCATCGCTCTCGGCGACGGATCAGGGGTGGTCTATTGAGGACGTCACGAGCCGGTTGGGGACCTATGTCAACGGAGAACGTGTGCTGGAATCCCGGACGCTGACCGACAACGACGTCATCAAGATTGGTCACCTGGAGTTGACGTTCCGGCGGAAGAAGCACAGTCAGGAAACGCTACTCGGTTCGATCGATTCGCTTCCCGCAGCGGTGGCAGCAGTGGCTACTCAACCGTCGACGCCGGAGGATGAATCTGGCGGCAACGTTTCAACGCAACCGACATCGACCACAGAAACCCTAAGGGGTGAGCCGGTTCGCAACTACTATCAAATCATCGGCGTACCGGATTTTGAACAGAACATCTCGACGATTCACGATGCTGCCAAGGCGAGGCTTCAGACTCTCCGCGACGGACAACAGTCAGACGAGTTCGCCTCGGTCTCCGAAGCCATGATCTGTCTGACGAAGCGGGAGAGCAAGCGCAAGTACGACCAAGATCTCGCCGATCAACACAGTATTGAACTTCGCACGTCGGGTGATCGCTTGATTCCGGTGCTTCCTTACAGCAGGTCGGAGGCCGGGATGATTGTGGTGGGCGTCGTGGGTTTGGCTGTCGTTGCCTGGTTTCTGGCACCGGTAGTGATGGATTCGATTCAATGGTTCTTCAGTCAGTTGACGGGTTCTATGCCCTCGCGGCCCAATTAGACATCGAGGCGGGGTTGGTTGGAATGGTGGGCGCCGTATCTCCAAGTGTCGATGATTTTTGTTGCGTCAGATCGCAGCTGCCTTGCGGCCCGAGAGAACGTCATGGAGACTCGTCGTGGAAAGCTTGAAGGCCTTTTCTTAGGATATGGAGTGCGATTGCTGTCGCTCATTCTGCAGCGACGAATACGGAGAAAGGCCCACATCCCGCATCAGCTCCATACCGAGAAAAGACATGAGAACACTTCACTCGACGCTCATTGGCATATTGCTCATTACGGTGGTCTCTCCGTCTATCGCTGCTGGTCAGTCCAGCGGCACATCCGGATCGTCGCGTAAGATTCCGTCCGCAGATCGCGCCCATCTGCCGCTGTCAAATACGATTCGACCGGAACTGATCACGTTTGACGCCAAAAGCCCGGACTCAGTGTTGCCACCGATTCCGCAATTACGACCGCCGAATGGGGCGCCCAATGTCTTGATCGTGCTGATCGACGATGTCGGCTTCGGAGCCTCCAGTGCCTTTGGCGGTCCGTGCCAGACGCCCACGCTTGAAAAGCTGGCATCGGAAGGTCTGAAGTACACACGGTTTCACACGACGGCACTCTGTTCACCAACGCGACAGGCGCTCCTGACTGGCCGGAACCATCACTCGGTCGGCATGGGAGCAATCACAGAACTTGCAACGGGCGCCCCCGGCTACAGTTCCGTTCGGCCGAATTCCATGGCTCCGTTGGCGGAGACGCTCAAGCTCAACGGCTACTCGACCGCACAGTTCGGGAAGTGTCATGAAGTTCCTGTGTGGCAGACGAGCCCCGCTGGACCATTTGACGCGTGGCCGAGTGGCGGCGGTGGGTTTGAGTATTTCTACGGGTTCATCGGCGGCGAGGCGAACCAGTGGTATCCGACACTGTATGAAGGCACGACGCCGGTCGAAGCCAAGAAGACGCCAGAAGAGGGCTACCACTTGATGGCCGATATGACCGACAAGGCCATCAAGTGGTTCAGTCAGCAGAAGTCGCTCTCACCCGAAAGGCCGTTTTTCATGTACTTCGCCCCCGGGGCTACGCATGCCCCGCATCACGTGCCGAAGGACTGGGCTGACAAATACAAAGGAAAGTTTGATCAGGGCTATGACAAGGTGCGGGACGAGACATTTGCTCGCCAGAAGCAACTTGGAGTGATCCCCCCAGATGCGGAACTCACTGCACCCAACTCAGAAGTCCCTCGCTGGGATGACGTGCCGGACGACTTCAAGCCGGTGTTAGCCCGCGAAATGGAAGTGTACGCCGGCTTCCTGGAGTACACAGATCATCATGTTGGCCGGATCATCGAGGGATTGGAAAAACTGGACATTCTCGATGACACGCTGATCTATTACATCGTCGGGGACAACGGTGCCTCTGCTGAAGGCGGAATCAACGGCTGCTTCAACGAGATGAGCTACTTCAACGGCTTGCAGAGGTTGGAGACAGCCGAGTATCTGACCAAGCGAATCGACGAACTCGGCGGCCCGAAGTCGTACAACCATTACGCCGTCGGCTGGGCGCTGGCAATGTGTACGCCTTATCAATGGACCAAACAGGTCGCTTCACACTGGGGCGGCACTCGCAACGGCACGGTCGTGCATTGGCCGAACGGCATCAAGGCGAAAGGTGAAATCCGCTCACAGTTCTGCCATGTGATCGATGTCTCTCCCACCGTTCTCGAAGCGGCGGGTCTGCCTCAGCCCGAGTCGGTCAACGGCATCCAGCAGGACGCCATTGAGGGGACCAGCATGCTGTACTCGTTCGATGACGCTGATGCACCGGAGCGGCACACGACGCAGTACTTCGAGATGTTCTGCAACCGCGGCATCTACCAGAACGGTTGGACCGCCGTCACGAAACACCGCACGCCCTGGGCACCGGCGGATGCCAAAGTACCGGCTTTCGACGACGATGTCTGGGAGTTGTATTCCGACAATGACTGGACGCAAGCCGAGGATCTTGCGAAGCAAATGCCCGACAAGCTTCACGAATTGCAGCAGCAGTTTTTGATCGAGGCCACTCGGTACAAAGTGTTGCCTCTTGATGACCGGACCGTGGAGAAAATGAACCCTGACACGGCTGGCCGGCCGGTCCTCGTGAGCGGGGACACGCAATTGCTGTTCGAGGGCATGGGGCGGCTGCTGGAGAATTGCGTGCTGAACATTAAGAACAAGTCGCATTCAGTCACAGCCGAAATCGTTGTGCCGCAGGAAGGAGCCCAAGGTGTCATCATCTCGCAAGGTGCCAATATCGGTGGCTGGACCCTCTATGCCCACGAGGGCAAACTGAAATACTGCTACAACTGGGGTGGCTTCGAGAACTACTTCGTCGAGTCTTCGGACGCACTACCCGCAGGTCAGCACCAAGTGCGAATGGAGTTCGACTACGCCGGTGGAGGGCTTGGCAAAGGAGGAGAAGCGACACTGTACGTTGATGGTCAGCAGGTCGGACGGGGCAAGGTTGGTGCGACGCTGGCGTTCGTCTTCTCTGCCGACGATGGTTGCGACGTCGGAGAGGACTCGGGCGCCCCGGTCTCACCGGACTACAAACCTCTTGTCAATCACTTCAACGGCGAAGTCAAAGGCGTGCAGTTGTCGATTTCCGACGACCCCGACAACTCGGATCACCTCGTCGACCCTCAACAGGCGATTCGGGCAGCACTGGGACGGCAGTGAGTCTCTGTCGACGTGATGCGACGCTCCCTGAACCACTCATCGGAATGTTGTGAATGATGTCTTCGTTGGTGTGGCGAAGATGTCGTTGGTCATCATGGGGCGGATGTCGGTGATGTGCGGGACACCGAAGTCCTCGGACCAGTCTTCGAACTCGGCTGCGAAAGCTTCCGCCGCTTCGAGAGTGTCGAAGGTCTCTTCGAGCGTCCAGTACGGCTGCTTGTCCTGTTCGATGACCATGTAATCGGTGATCTCGCCGTCGTCGAGGAGGTCTTCTGCTTTTTGAGTGGCAGCGTATTCGTTGGTGAACTTCCAGACGCCCATGTCGGACCAAGTGGGTCGGTCGGCGGTCCCGGTGAATTTGATCTCGTGGACTTCCTCCCATTGACCGTCATCCATGCGGCCCCAGATGACCCACTCCGTCTGACCTGTCATGTCAGGTGCGACCCAGACTTCGTAGTCGTACATGTCGTCCAGGATTGAGCTGATCGGAATCGTACCCAACTCGTCTTCGCCGTTCTTAGGGATCTTCGTCTCCGTTGACGGCAGTTTGACGGACTCTTCCTGTCGCAGGTCACGGAGTTCCTCGGCTATTGCAGACGAGGCGACCAGTGAACAGACGAGCAGCGCGGGGATCAGGCGTGTGAAGGATAACATGGTCAGTCTCCAGTTCGGATGAACGTCAAGCACTCTCGTCTCGAGCGTAATGGAACTGGAGTTGTTACAGATGTTGTGCGATTCGATGTCACTTCGGCGTTCTCGATGCGGTACAGGGCATTCTCGGTGCGGATAATGAGGGCGTCGCCGTCGATGGCGGGGCTGGCGAGCAGCGGCTGCGTGTCGAGGGCGTTGGTGGCGACGATGTCTGCTTTGGGGCCGGGGCGGATGACCGTTGTGGTCGCGTCTTCGTTGAAGAGGTAAATGTGTTTCCGGTCGTAGATGGGTGAAGCCGAGAACTTGCCTCGCAGGCGTTTCTTCCAGACGAGTTTGCCCGTTTCAGCCTTCAGACAAGTGGCGATCCCTTCGCGGTTGACGAGGTACAACTGATCATCAATGAGCAGAGGCGAGCAGCGTTGGGGCATGCCTTTGGATTCTTTCCAGACGACACGCGTGTCGGTTACATCGCCGTTACCATCGGGGCGGACGGCCCACAGTTCCGGGTCGTCGCGGTCGATGATGGTGAACAGCAGGCCATGTCCGTAGACAGGTCGCGGTGCGATGGACCATCCGCGATGCTGCATCCGCCAGAGTTCCTTCCCATGCAGGTCGTAGGCGTACAACGCCCGACCGCCGGGGCTGATGATCTGTACGCCGTCGCCGCGCGGGATCACAATCGGCATGCAATACGCTTTGCGGTGATGGACCGGGATGTCTGTGAAGTCGATCGATCGGGGCGTCTTCCATACGGTTTTGCCCGTCTCTGAATCCAGCGCGATGATGTACTGCACGTCACGACCATCGACATGCACCACGAGTTTGCCATCGATGAGGGTGGGCGAACTGGCTGGACCGGCTCCCGCTTCGTGATCACAGTTGAGGTCACGGCGAGTCCAAAGCGTGTCGCCGGTCGCTGTGTCGAGGCAGGCGGTGCCGTAGGTTCCGAAGTGAACGAACACCCTGCCCTCTTCGATCACGGGCGTCGGCGTCGCGTAAGTATTCTCATCAGTGATTCGCATCGGATCATCGACATCAAAGATGTGCAGATCATGCACGATCTCGCCGGTGTGCTTGTTGACGCAGACAGCGAACAGTCGGTGCCCGTCTCTTGTGGCGGTGGTGAGCCAAATCTGATCGCCCCAGATGACGGGAGACGACCACCCCCGGTCATGAATGGCCGTCTTCCACGTGACGTGGCGTGACTCGTCCCATTCGAGCGGGAGGTTCTCAGCCGTTGTGTGACCGTTGCCGTGCGGTCCGCGAAACTGCGACCAGGGTTCGTCCGCCACCAGCTCGACAGCAGGGAGTGTGATCAGCAACAGCGCGATCATCAACGACGACGGAATCCCTGTTTCACGTTGTGTGCTGAGGGCGGAGAAACTCATCTGGACTCAATTGATGTTGCAAGGCTGGGACGGATTGATGGAACGATCATAGTCAAATGCTCCGAGTCAGCACGTCTGCCGGGATTCGGAGTCTTAACGTCCCGACTGTCTCTCATGATGCTCGCTAACATCGTCCTCCACATCGATACTTGACTCAAGTGTCGCACTTGCGACAGTGTAAGGAAGTGAGAAATGCATTGCCTCGGTGGCAGCGCGATCATTCATCTCGATGAGCATTGGAGAGCGAACATTCATGAGAGTTCAACGATATGAGTCTCGGTCATGCGTTTCAGGTTCGTCAAGGACGCACCGTCACGGACTGATCGTATTGACGGTCGTGTTGTGTTCATCTGTCGCGTGTCTGGCCGGTGATCCGGCGGATGTGCCACCGAATGCGATCGAGTCGCCTGAGATTGCCGCCGAGTTAACAACGGCTGCTCAGCGGTTCGTGGATGCAGTCGACGTCAAACTGCAGGCGGAGTTTCTCTTTCAGGATGCAGAGCGGGGCAACTTCCACTTCTTTCCCATCGCGCGACGTGGGGTGCCACTGAAGAGTTTGCAGGACGGGCAGCGGCAGTTGGGCTACGCCCTGATGAGCACGACGTTGAGCCACGTCGGCAATCAGAAGGCGCTGACCATCATGAGTCTGGGCGACTATCTCAAAGAGACGGACGAAGAGCCCAACGTCTACCGGGACTCCGATCAGTATTACTTCTCCATTTTCGGCACCCCCTCGCCGGAGGGTACGTGGGGGTATCGTGTCGAGGGATTCCATTTGTCACTCAATGTCACGGTGGTCGAAGGCCGGTGGATTTCGGTCACGCCGTCCTTCTTCGGGGCGATCCCGGCGACCGTTGCGGACGGTCCGCGAAAGGGACTGCAGGTCCTCAAACAGGAAACCGAACTGGCGAGAACGCTGGCCGAGTCGTTCTCTCCCGATCAGCGAGAAACGGGCTTAGGCGAGATCCCCGACTTCCTGACAGAAACAGTCGGCGGGTTGATCACCGGCAACAAACGAAGGATCGAACGAGGCAAACCACGCGGTCTGCCCGCAGCCGACATGACGCATCAGCAGCAGGAACTGCTTATGAGAATTGTCCGGGAGCACATTGGGCGCATTCGCAAGGAACTGGCCGATCAGGATCTGGCCCGCATCGACCGGGCCGGCGTTGAGATGATTCACTTCAGCTGGGCCGGTGGACTGAAGACGGGCGAGCCGCATCACTACATGATTCAGGGACCGACGTTTCTCATCGAATACGACAACACGCAGGACGACGCCAACCACGTGCACTGCGTGTACCGCGATTTCGACAACGACTTCGGCGACGCCATGCTGGAACACTACCGCAAGCATCATCACGACGACCACGACCACTGATACGGTCCGTCGCATTGAATCTGTCAGGTTTCAACAGCCGGCTCGGTCGGCGAGTCTGGCTGGTCAGCCTTTGGTCGGCGGAGTTCTGACAGGCTGCGGAAGACCACGAAGAATGAGGGGACAAACGTCAACGAGAAGACGGTCGCGGCGAGCATGCCGCCGACGACTGCGTTGCCGACTGCCTGTCGACTGGCGGCCCCGGCACCACTGGCGACGAGCAATGGCAGGAAGCCGAGGATTGAGGAGAAGGCTGTCATCAGGATGGCGCGGAAGCGGAGTCTGGCGGCGTTGATGGCTGAGTCGCGAATGCTTTGACCGGTCTCGCGTTGTTCGCTGGCGAACTCGACGATCAGGATGGCGTTCTTGCTCGCGAGGGCGACGAGCAGCACGATGCCGATTTGCGTGTAGGTGTTGTTGTCAGCTCCACGCAAGATGAGTGCGAGGACGACGCCGAGTGCAGCCAATGGGACGACGGCGATGACAGCTGCCGGGCTCGTCCAGCTTTCGTACTGAGCAGCCAGCACGAGGAACACGAACAGCACGGCCAAGGCAAACACGGCTCCCTGTCCGCCGGCAGCGAGCTTCTCCTGATAGGACATGCCGGTCCATTCATAACCAAACGCTGCGGGGAGTTGAGCGTCAGCGACCTGTTCCATGAGTTCGAGAGCCTGTCCGGAACTGTACCCCGGAGCAGAGGAGCCGTTGACCGATGCACTCGGAAACAGGTTGTAACGTCGCACGACGGTGGGACCGAATTCGTCACGCACTTCGACGAGCGAGCCGAGTGGGATCATCCGGCCGGATGCATCGCGGACATCGAGGCTCTGGATGTCGTTCGCCTTCGCACGGAACTCCGCCTCCGCTTGGAGTCGTACCTGATACGAACGGTTGAGGTAGGTGAAGTCGTTGACGTAGGCGGAGCCGAGATAGGCTTGAAGGGTGCCGAAGACTGAACTGAGTGGGACATTCATGGTCTTGGCTTTGGTGCGGTCGACCTCTGCAAACAGTTGCGGGACGTTAGCTCGAAACGTTGTGTTGAGGGCGGCCAGTCCGGATTGCGAAGTGCCGACGACCACCAATTCGTCAGCCACGTCCTGCAGTTCAGCTGTGCCTGCATTCCCGCGATCCTGCACTTCCATCTGGAAGCCGCCCGCGTTGCCGAGTCCATCGATGGGCGGAGGGGTGAAGCCGAACACGATCGCTTCGTTGACCTTGGAGAACCGTTGTTGCAGGGCTCTGACGATGCCGTCCTGACTGAGTTGTTCGGTCGTCCGGTCTTCCCAAGGCTCGAAGATCACGACGGACAGACCCAGATTGGAGCCCGCGTTGCCGCTGAGCAGCGAGTAACCGGAGATCGACACCCAGTCGGAGATACCTGGCGTCTCGCCATAGACGTTGTCCAACTCTTTGAAGACGGCTTGTGTCCGTTCCAGCGATGCACCGTCCGGCAGCTGGACGTTGACGAACATGTACCCCTGATCTTCGGGCGGGACGAATCCGGTGGGGAGCTTGCCGAAGGTCCAACCGGTTCCCACAACGAGTCCCACATATACGAGCATGACGAGGGACACGACACGGACGAGCCGCGAGATGACGCCTGCATACACGCCGGTCACCACATCAAAGGCCCTGTTGAACCAGCGGAACAGGATGAACCCCTGCTCTTTCGGCGGACGGAGAATGATGCCGCACAGTGCCGGGCTGAGCGTGAGTGCGTTGATCGTACTGATGAGGACAGCTGAGGCGATCGTGAGTGCGAACTGACGATTGAGTTGTCCGGTGATGCCACCCATAAAGGCCGTTGGCACAAACACGGCGAGCAACACTAGTGTGGTCGCGATGACGGGTCCTGTAATCTCATCCATCGCTTTGACGGCAGCTTTGCGTGGAGCCAGTCCATCAGCCAAGTGACGGGTGCAGTTCTCGACGACCACAATTGCATCGTCGACCACGATCCCAATGGCAAGCACGATGCCGAACAGCGAAAGCATGTTCAGCGAGAAACCCATACCGGCCATGAATGCGAAAGTGCCGATGAGTGACACGGGGATCGCGACGACAGGCACGATCGTTGCCCGCCAGTCCTGCAGGAAGATATAGATGACGATGATCACCAGCAGGGCAGCGACAAACAGCGTGCTGTACACTTCCTCAATCGATGCCTCGACAAAGCGGGTCGTGTCGAAGGGGATGGCGTACTCGACCCCCTCGGGCCATGAGCTGGCGGAGCTGAGTTCAGCCATGCGATCGCGGATCGCTGTCGCCGTGTTCATCGCGTTCGCGCCGGGGAGCTGGTAGACCGCGAGTGATGTCGAGGGTTGTCCATTGAAGCTGGAATCGAATGTGTAGGCTTTGGCCCCCAGCTCGACGCGAGCCACGTCACCCACACGCAGCAGCCGTCCTTCCTCGCCGGTCGCGACGATGATGTCTTCAAACTCGGCCGTGTCGACGAGTCGTCCTTGTGTGTTGACCGTGAGTTCAAACGCGGTGCCCTCCGGGGCCGGGGCCGCTCCGATTTTGCCCGCAGCGACCTGCACGTTCTGTTCGCGGATCGCGTTGACCACATCTTCCGTCGTCAGACCTCGCTGCTTAAGCAATCGGGGGTCCAGCCAGATACGCATGCTATAATCACCCGCACCAAACACGGTGACTTCGCCGACTCCCTCGACGCGGGCCAGTTCATCCTTAATGCCCAAAGCGTTGTTGCTCAGGAACAGCGCGTCGTATTCGCCGGACGGAGAGGAGAGCGCGATGAACTGCAGGATCTGTGTCGATTGTTTCTTGGTGGTGATGCCCTGTCGGCGGACGTCTTCCGGTAGTTTTGGCTCAGCGATGGCGACGCGGTTCTGCACGAGCACCGCTGCCATGTCCATGTCGGTTCCCAACTCGAACGTCACCGTGAGGGTGTACGAGCCGTCACTCGCGCTCGTCGATGACATGTAAATCATGCCTTCGACGCCGTTCACTTCCTGCTCGATCGGCGTGGCGACCGTCTCTGCGATCGTGCGGGCATCGGCTCCGGGATAGATCGCGCTCACCTTAACCGTCGGTGGCGCGACCTCGGGAAACTTCGCGACCGGCAACGTCGTGAACGAGACAATACCCGCGACCACGATCACAATCGAGATCACCGTGGCGAAGATGGGTCGATTGATGAAGAACTTCGACATGTTATTCGCTACAGGCGGGCGTCAGGGTTGTTCGTCAGGCTGTGGAGCGTCGGATTCCGCCGGCGGATCGCCACCCGCATCGTCAGTCGGCTCGTTGACCGTCGCTGGTTCGTCAGCTTTCGGCTCGTCATTGGCTGTCAGGTCCTTCTCGGTCGGATTCACGTCCACGCCGGGGCGGGCCCGTTGTCCGCCTTCGATGATGACCAGATCGTCCGGCTTGAGTCCGGTTTCGATGACGACCAACGCCCCTTCTGATTGCCCTTGCGAGACGGCACGGCGTTCGACTTTCTTCTCTGCATTGACCACAAGGACGTATGTTCCGCGTTGGTCACGCAGCAGGGCCTGCTCGGGAATCAGCAGAGCATCCTCCAGTTTGCTGACTGGGACGCGAATGCGGACGAACAGTCCCGGCAGGATCAATCGCTCAGGGTCTTCAAACAAGGCCCGAATGGCGAAGGTGCCCGTCGCCTGATCGACGCCTTCCTGATCGACGTAATCGAGTTTGCCCTCGAAAGGAAACCCGTTATCCAACTCGCGCTGAAGGAACGCAGGCATGTCCCGGTAACGGTCTCCGTCACGGGTTTCGCCTCGCTCCTGAGCGGCCTTCTGCAGTCGGAGCACGGCGCGATCGCTGACGTTGAAGTTGGCATAAACTTGATTCTGTCCGACAACCGTAGCGAGCAGACTGCCGTTCTCGACGAGGTTGCCTCGCTTGATGTCGGTCTTGGTGATGCGACCGCTGATCGGGGCTTTCACGAGCGTGTACTCGAAGTCAAGCTCGGCCTGATCCACATTGGCCTGCGCTCGGTCTCGATCGGCCTTGGCGGCTGACACCGAGGCGAGCGCGGCTTCACGATTGGCCTTCACCCCGTCACGTGCCGCGAGTGCAGTGTCGTACTGGCTTTGTGTGGCAGCCCCTTTTTCGAGCAGTCCCTTGTAACGGTCGTGTTCTGCTTCCGCGCGCGTCAGTTCGACGTCGACAACACCGACCTGAGCTGTGGCGACTTCAATGGACGATTCCGCGGCGGCCAGCGCAGCCTTCGCAGAGTTGAGGGCTGCTTGATACTCACTTCGTTGAATGACATAGAGGACATCATCCTGCTCGACTGTTTGACCAGGGACAAACTTGACCTCCTCCAGGATGCCCCGCACACGTGCACGTACGTCGGCTTGTTCGACGACCTCGGTCTCACCATTTTCTTCGATGTAGATCGTCACCGACTTTTGCAGCGGATGTACGACCGTCACCTCCGGGGGCGGTGGTGCCTGATATGCGTTGTCTGGCACGCTCGCCCCGCATCCTGCCAGCGCGACGGAGAGACAGAGAACCGCAGGAGCAATTCTTTGGGATCGCAATCGTCTGTGAGTACCACGCGAAAGCACAAGTGCGTCATCCAGGAGTCGGGGAAATAAGACTATCACGGTGAAACCATTGTTCAGAGATTCACGAGTGCTGAAAGTCCAAGAAGAGTTAACATACGTGACTTGCCGTTGATCCACAATCTTCCGTGAAGAATCGCAGCGGATGGGAGACATTGCACACGAAGGAGGTGGACGGGTGCCTGGGCGTCCCAGCGAAACAGAGAGTTGAATGATGCACATCGATCACCGATTATCGGTGCAGCCATACTCAGCGGCATGTCAGAACTGTCCGGGAATCGTCTGCCCTATGATCACTGTTATTTTCATTTCAATCGTGCTGGTACTGACGTGCGTCGGGATCCACTATTTCGCCTTGGTGAATCTGTCGTTACTCAGAAGTCGCGGCACTGCCCATCCCAGACGATGGCTGAATCTGATGGTGCTGGGAGCCATCATTGCACACGTCACGGAGATTCTTGTCTTCGCCCTCGGCTACAGAGTCGTCGCCGCGAACGACAAACTGGGAGGTCTTCATCACGCATCAGGTGGCGACTCGGAAGATTTCGGATACTTTTCTTTTGTCGCCTACACGTCACTGGGGTTTGGCGACATTCTTCCGCATGGCGAGCTGAGGTTCATGACGGCCCTGGAGACTCTGACCGGCCTGCTGCTCATCGCATGGACGGCTTCGTTCATTTTTCTGGAAATGCAGGCAACGTGGGATCAGGAAAAACAGGGGATGTGATTCGCTGATTGTCTCTGTTGATGCTTAAACAAGTGGAACGACTCCCGAATGAAGATCATAATCGCATCGCAGACGTGTCTCGTCCTTGTGATGCTGGTGGTTCCTTCCCATGTCATGGCTGAAGTCCCGACTGAATTGAAAGTATGGATGTCGGAGCAGAGTTGGGAGCGTGATACCGATGGTCCCCTCCTCTCACTTGGTAACGATGGCGAGTTTGACGACACACACCTGTTTGCGCCGGCGGTCGCAAACTCAGCGGACGGGTTTCAGTTGTGGTACTGCGGCTCCCGCGGCAAGGTCGCCGAGCGCGTGTTCTCGCTGGGGATGGCGTCCAGCCGTGACGGTCGTGAGTTTATCAAGCATCCGAAGAACCCGGTGTTCACATTCGGCGACGGCAAGCACTCGGTGTTGACGCCAACGTTGCTGCGAAATCCGGATGGCACAACTCTGCGCGAGGGCGGGCGGTTACGAATGTGGTTCAGTTCGACCTGGTTTGAAGGGAAGTCCGGCTTGCACACGCTGCATGAGACTTCGAGTGGTGATGGAGTCGAGTGGTCATCACCCTCTGAGGCAGAACTTGAGAATGTCTATGCTCCGACGGTACTCAAGATTGGCGACGAATACCGGATGTGGTGCACCGATGTGAGCGAAGAGCCGTGGAAGTTCCGGCACGCCTCAAGCCCCGACGGACAACACTGGGACGTGACCGGCGAGCCGGTACTGGTCATTGATCAGGCCTGGGAACAATCCCGGTTGTTCTACCCCACGGTGCTGAAGATCGATGATGCCTATCTGATGTGGTACGGCAGTTACTGGACCGCGCGAGAGAGCACGACGGCGCTCGGCTTCGCAGTCAGCGACGATGGAGTGACATGGCACAAACATCCTGGCAACCCGGTGCTGCGTCCCGATCCAGATCGCCCCTGGGAATCGCACTACGTCACGAGCCAGTCAGTCATGGGTCTGCCGAATGGGACCTTCCGCATCTGGTACGCCAGCCGCAAGGCACCGCCGTTCATCAACAAGTACTTCGCAGTCAATACGGCTGTCTGGAGGCGCCCCTGATCTCCGACCGCCCTTCACTGTCCGATCCGGTCTCTGGAGAAAAGCAAATCCTCCGTTGATGACATAGGATTGCAGTGATACACTGACACGTTCAACATTTCACATTCACACTGCGAACGAAGGTCACACGTCACTTATGGGAACCAAGAAGTCAGGTAAAGGACGGCGAAAGCTCGGGCGGAAGAAGAGGCGTAACCGGGCGAAAATCCGGCATCGCAAGGGCTAGGCCGACCCTTTTGGGTCCCTGAGGAGATCACGTTTATCGCGACAGCCGGCGGTCCGCCCGTCGGCTGTCTGCATGCGCGGTGTTGTGTGAATGGCTTTGCAGAGGGATCGCCCTTTATCCACTGCGTTGACAGACGTAGGGGCGTCCATGATGCTGGTGAGATGAGACCCCGCCGCCGAGTCCTCCCCGGACTCGTTGCAATTCAAGACTCACCCTGCTCTTCGAGGTCGGACATGCTGGAACGACTCCGCGCTTCATTGCTTACCGCACTTCTGCTGACATCCGTTTCCCTCGACAGTCGAGCCGATGACGAAACTCCGACGGCTCCTCCCATCGACGAGTTGAAGGCAACGGCTGCCGCAGCCGAAACCGAACGTGACGGCGCGGCTGAGCAGAAGAAGTCCACCACGGAAAAGCTCCAACAGATCGAGCGGGAACTCCTCGACCTGCGGCGTGAACTCAAAAAGGCCCAGGAGGCGCTCAAATCGGCTGAGGAGAATCTGCCCAAACATCAGGAAGCCGCGAAGGCAGCGGTGGCGGCTAAGGACGTAGCCGTCAAGGCGAAGGTCGATGCGGATCAGGCTCTTGCCGAGGCCCAGAAGCGGGTGGAAGAAGCCGCGACCAAGGCGACGGAGGCTGAGAAGGCATCAACCGAAGCAGCGAACACAGTCACCGAAACCGAGAAGGCACTCGCAACGGCCAAGTCCGGTGTTGAGACGACGGTGCCGAAGGTCGAGATGCTGATGGCCTCACTCGACACGTGCCGGACCGAACTGACGACAGCGAACGAACAGCTGGAGCAACTCACGGCTTCGTGGGTCAGCAAGCAACAGGCCGTCGAGCATGCGTTGAAGGAGGCCGGCGAGTGGGTCTCGTTCGCTGAGGAAGTCGCACCTGTGTTCAATCAACGATGCGTTGCCTGCCACAACACTCGGACAGCCAAGGGCCGCCTCAACATGGAGTCGTACACAGCCTTGATGAAGGGGGGCGAGTCAGGGGAGATCATCGATCCGGGTGATGGCGAGCTGTCAACGTTGTGCGTCATGGTCGAGGACGGCTCAATGCCCAAGGACGCTGATCCGTTGACCGAGGAACAGATTGCTCTGGTCAAACGCTGGGTGGAATTGGGAGCCAAGCTCGATGCGGGCGTTGACGCGACCAAACCGTTGATTCGCATCATGCCCAAGCAGCCACAGCCGACACCGCCCGAGTCGTACAACGTCACGCTGCCAGTGACAGCCGTCGAACTGAGTCCGGATGGCTCGTTGCTGGCGACGTCCGGTTATCACGAAGTGCTGTTGTGGAACACGAGTGACGGCAGTCTCGTGCGCCGCATCAGCAACATGGCCGAACGGATCACAGACCTCGACTTCCATCCCGATGGTGACCGTCTCGCGGTTGCTGCCGGTACGCCGGGGAGCATGGGCGAAGCCCTCATCGTCAAAGCATCCGACGGATCGGTGGTGAAGGAACTGAGCACGGTCGAGGACGCGATGTTCGGCGTCGCCTTCAGTCCGGATGGCACCAAACTCGTCGCCTGCGGTGCCGATCGGGCCATTCGTGTCTTCGACGTCGAAACGGGTGAAGAGCTGACCGTGATCGAAGATCACGCCGACTGGGTGATGGACATCGCATGGTCGCCCGACGGAACCAAGCTCGCTTCTGCCAGCCGGGACAAGACCTCCAAGCTGTTCGATGCGACGACCGGTGATGCTCAGGTGACATTCAACAAGCACGGCGAAGTCGTGTTCGGCGTCACGTTTCTGCCCGATGGCAAGACGGTCGCCACGTCCGGTCGTGACAAGATGATCCGACTCTGGACGGTCGAGAAAGGTGACCAGTCGCGTGAGATCGGCGGCTTCGGACACGACGTGTTCCAGGTCACTGCCCTGCCCGATGGTCGGCTGATCAGTTGCAGTGCTGACAAGACAGCTCGCCTGCATACGAGTGCCGACGGGAAAGAGGTTCGCAAGTTCGAAGGGAACGGCGACTGGGTCTTCTCCGTCGCCGCTCATCCGGAGAGCCAGCGCCTGCTGACCGGCTGCTATGACGGAGAAGTGCGCCTGTGGAACCTCGAAACGGGTGAAGTCGTGTTGAGCTTCAAAGCCGCCCCGGGTCTGCAGCAGGTCTCGGCAGACGCCACGCCTTAATGACTCTCATCCTTCATCCTTGCAACGTGCATCGTATTCGCCGAGCATGCGGGTGATCTCTCAATCACCTGTTCAACATTCATGATCGGATCACGATGGATTACGGAGCGAAGTTTGGCGATGGGCTTTCCTATGAGGACTTCCTTGCCAAGCACGGCAGCGATACGGATCACAGGCGATGGGATGACTTCCACGCGCAGGTGTCACTCAGTGACGAGCAGAAGTCATTGCTGGGGTCCTTCGTGCGTGACATGCAGGTGCTTGTGATGGCGGGGGCGTGGTGCGGCGACTGTGTCAATCAGTGTCCCATCTTCGATCACTTCGCACAGGCGACCGACAAGATTCAGCTGCGGTTTTTCGACCGGGACGACAATCCTGATCTGACAGCAGCCTTGCAGACGTGCGGGGCACCTCGTGTGCCGGCGGTCGTGTTTCTGGCGGAAGACGGTGCGTTCTGTGGTCGTGCAGGTGATCGCACGCTCTCCAAGTATCGTCAGATGGCATCGTCGCTCACGGGTGCTGCCTGCTCGACGGGGATTGGTGACTCGCTGACAGATGCCGTCGTGCAGGACTGGCTGAACGAATTCGAACGGATTCAGTGGATGTTGCGGACATCCGGACGTCTGCGTCAGTTGCACGGCGACTGAATCTCACGACAATATCATTCGATCGGAAATCAACCTGAGACTCTGGAAACGGTGAATCACATGACACGCATGATGGCGCTTGCAGTTTGCCTGTTCGGCACGTCCCTTCTCGGTGCGGGCGAGGTCGAGTTGACCAAGGTGGGAGACTCGGTCAAGGTCACGATCAATGACGAGTTCTTCTCGACATACGTGGTCGATGCGAAGTGGAAGAAGCCGTTTTTCGAACCGGTGACCGCATCAGGTGGAATCGAAGTGCTGAACTCCGAGTTGGGCATCACTCCCGCCGATGAATACTCTCCCGGTGACACCGTGATCGTGAGTGCTGGCGGTGCGATGCTCAAGGTGTTGGACGAGACGAGGGGAAAGGTCCCTGCCGGTGAAGAACTGACCGTCGGCGACGTCGCGGAGCCGTGGATGTGGATTCCGGAAAAGGACGGCTGGGTGCATCAGCGAGACGTCGCTCCGCAGAAAGCGATCGTCACCCGCACGATCGTGGCGGACCCGGAAGAAGCTGCGAGACGTCACAAACTCGAGCGGGCTGATCCACTGTACTACGACCATCCCCACCACAAAGGGATCTGGGTTGCTGTCGACAAGGTCAACGACATCACCTTCTGGAACGAAGGAGGCGTCATCAAAAACCAAAGCACCGAGATCCTTGAGGCCAAGGGGAACCCCGCCTCGATGAAAGTTGTCAATCACTGGCTCGACGCAGACGGCCAGCCTCTCGTCAACGAAGAGACGACCATTCATATCTTCGACAACCGGCTGATGGTGTACGACATCACGTTTAGCGCAGCCGGAAGTGAAGTCACGTTTGGTGACACAAAGGAAGGACTGTTCGGCATCCGACTGCCCAACAGTATGCGAGAGTCGGTCGCAGGCGGTCCGGTCGTGAATGCGGACGGCACCGAAGGATCTGGCAATGCCTGGGGCAAGACCTCCGCCTGGGTGGACTACGCTGGACCGGTTGGCACTCAGCAGTACGGCGTGACCCTGATGGATCACCCCGACAACTTCCGCAAGTCGCGGTACCACGTCCGGAACTACGGCCTGTTCAGCATCAGCCCGTTCGGTGAGAGTGCCTACACGGGCGGCGAACAAGAAGCACAGCCGGTGACTCTCACCCCGGGTGGCGAAAGTGTCTCTCTGCGATACGGTCTGTACGTGCACAAGGGAGACTCACAGGCAGGCAAAGTGCCAGAAGTGTATGAGCAGTTCCTGTCAGTTCCCAAGGAGTGAACTCGAATGACGAAATCGGAATGACCAAGGAATGTCGAATGACCGAAGCCCGAAGCGATTGCACTTTGACTTTTCTCAGTTTCGGAATTCGTGCTTCGGATTTCTTTCGTCATTCGAATTTCGAGTTCGACATTCTCCCCCATGTCATATCGCGTCCTCATCACCGACCAACCGTGGTCCAACTCAGACATTGAACGGGCCATTCTCGAACCGGTCGGCTGTGAATTGATCGAGGCCCCGGATGGAGATGAGGAGACACTCATCGAACTGGCGAGGGACGTTGACGCAATCGCCACCTGCTGGGCACACGTGACGGCGAATGTCATTGAGGCTGCGCAGAACTGCAAGCATATTGCCCGCCTCGGAATCGGCCTGGACAACATTGATCTCACAGCGGCGACCGATCGTGGCATTCCGGTCACCAACGTGCCTGACTACTGCGTGAACGAGGTCGCTGACCACGCGCTCGGCCTCCTGCTCGCGTGTGCTCGGAACATTGCTTACTTCCATCTGCGAACGAAACGGGGAGAGTACGACCTCAAAGCGGGTCCAACGATGACGCGGCTTTCTGAACAAACGCTTGGACTCGTCGGATTTGGCCGCATCGCCCGAAACCTGCGCGAGAAAGCGATGGCACTCGGACTCACGGTCATCGCCCACTCGCGGTCGGGAAACGACTACGGCACCGGGTGTGAAATGGTCTCCTTCGAGCAACTTCTCGCGCGGAGCGACTACGTCAGTGTCCATGCACCTTTGTCGGTCGAGACCGAGCAGATGTTCGACGTGGCAACTCTGTCGAAGATGAAACAGAACGCCTGCCTGATCAACACCTCACGAGGCGGACTGGTCGACGAGAAGGCGTTGTTGATGGCCCTGCGGATGGAGCGGCTGCGGATGGTGGCCCTCGACGTGTTCCGTCCGGAGCCGCCCGATCTGTCACAGCCACTGTTTTGCCATGAGCGAGTCATTGTCACTCCTCATGCGGCGTTTGTTTCCGAGCAGGCCGTCCGGGAACTCCGAAAACGCGTGGCTCGGCAAGTCCTGGATGTGCTCCAGAAACGCCGGCCGGAACACATCGTGAATCCCGAGGTGTGGACCGATGCCCATGAACCGTGAGTCGGGACCGGTCACATCACACCGGTTGTAACGAAGATGCGAGCGGGAAAACGCCCGACCAAACACCGGTTTCTGAGCTAGGCTTTGACGGAGCGAGGTACGCCAATTCTTGTGCGGCTTTGCTGACGATCTCGCGAGATCGTTCCGAATCCATTGTTGTCGATTCGCAACCCGAAACTTATCCCATGGCCACCTCGCAATCCTCCCTGACTCCCGAGCAACTGCAGCAGATGCTCTCGGAGAAGGACCAACTCATTCAGGCGCTCACCGGTCGTCTGGAAGGAGCAGCCGAGCAGCTCGACCGTCTCAAGCGTTCTGGTGCTGATCGGGGGATGCGGATCTCCGGCGGAGGTGTCAGTCCCGAGTTGCAGGAACAGCAACGAACCATTCTGGAAAGTCTCTCGGAAACGGTCGAGCGTTGGGAGGAGATGCAGCCATGTGAGACGCTTGATCGTCTGGAATTGAAGCTCGACGATCTGCGAACGATGGTGCAGTCGGCGTTGGACTCCGGGATCACCGTCGGATCATCGTCGGCCCCTGCCCCGTCAATCACTAAACCGGCTTCGCCTTCCAGCCAAGGCGGTGGGTCGAAGTCGAGTGGGGGAGAGAAACCGAAAGCGGATGCACTCTCCGGCTGGGAGGCGATGAAAGCCCAACTCATGTCGGGCGGCGACGCTCCCGCAGCTGCTCCGACGTCGTCTCCGCAGGAGAAAACCAAGGCTGCCGCACTGCCACCGTCTCCTGCGCCTCCGACATCCCCTGCGATCGATCAGTCGGCTCAGTCTCCGCAACCGCCCGCTGCGGAGTCCGTCACGACCTTTACTCCAACGCCGGTCGAGGACGTGCCCGGTCCGGACCCCGTCGATTTCACGATCGCAGGAAAGAGTGATCTCATCTCGGCGGTCGAGGCCCGGGACGAATACATCGGCTACCTGACGCGACGGCTTCGCAGTGAAGAGCAGCGGACGCGACCCACGATCGACTGGGCAACTCTCAATAACGCTCCGGAAGACCTCAAGAAAATCCTCAACGATCTGGAAGCCGATCTGATGGAACGATTGCGGATTGCCGAGGTCGATCTATCACTCGAGCGAGCCAAACTCGCCCGGATTCGGGCAAACGTCGAAGCAACGCAGAGGAAGGTCGAGCAGCAGATTCAGTCGCGAGGGAACGGCCGTGCCAAACCTCCAGCAAATTCTGCCGACACACCTCCTCCCACAGACGAGAAGTCACCCAAGAAATGGCTGAATAGTCTGGGACTCGGTTGATCTGTTGCGACGAGAGGTCGACCGGCGATCCGGTCTGGGAGCTTTCCAGATTGGCACTTTGCGTCGACTCTTCGGGCGCGACCTTGTCAATTCCAACCGAATGCCGGAGTCTGACGATGATGCAGATATCACGGTTCATTTCGCTTCGACAAACTTTAAGTCCGAAAGCGTTCGATTGCGGGACGAATCCAGAAGGCACATCGGCGACTCTCTCAGCCGACCCGAACATTGTGACAAACAATCTGACCGGATGTTCTCATCCGTCTGTTGACGAGATCAGGCATCGGGTCACATTGCGATGATGGACATCAGTGAATATGAGTTTGCTCCAATCGGTACGTGCCGTCTTCCAGCAACGTCCATTGAGACGTCTGATGACATCGCATGTCGCGGAGTCGGAGACTCTTGAGGAGCGACTTCTGCTGGCGGCAACGGCCCTCCAGCTGACACCCAACGAGCAACTCCTTCTGGAACTGGTCAATCGAGCAAGAGCCAACCCCAGCGCGGAAGCGGCACGGTACGGCATCAATCTGAATCAGGGGCTCACTGCAGGTACGATCAGTACCGCCCCGAAACAGCCGCTTGCTCCCAATCAGCTGCTCGTCGATGTCGCTCAGGCACACACGCAGGACATGCTCGACCGTGACTACTTCTGCCATACGGCTCCCCCACCCGGACATCCCGGGGGAGCCTCCTACGTCTGTCCTGAGGACAATCCTCCCGCCGATCATATCACGTTTGACGAACGCATCACGGCATCCGGTTACAACTGGCAACGTGTCGGAGAGAACATCGCCTGGGGCGGATTGACACCGGCTTCATTCGCGATCGATCAGATCGCCAGCATTGATGAACGGCACGAGGATCTGATCCTCAGTGCGGGACACCGCGTCAACATCATGAACGACGCATACCGGGAGTTGGGGACCGGGATCCGGTATGGCCTCTTCATCAACCCAGACAATGGGCTGACCTACAACGCCATCATGACAGCCCAGGAATTCGGCAACCGTGCCGGGAACGGTTTCATCACGGGAGTCGTCTTCAACGATGGAGTCGGCGGCCTGGCGAACGACGACTTCTACACAATCGGTGAACAGATCAGCAGCGGGGTCGTCACCGCAGTGTCGAGTACCGGGCAGGAATACGCCATTGATCTGGGTATGTCCGGCGGTTATGCGTTGCAGGTTCCGAATGGAACGTACACAGTGATTGCTTCGGGTGGCGCTGTCGGGGGCAACTATGTCGTGACGGGCGTCGTGGTCGCAGGAGGACGCAACGTGAAGGTCGACTTCGACACGTCCCTGCCCCCCACACCGGCCGATGCTGACTCGCTCATCGGACGACTGGAGGACGGTCGTGTCTGGGTCGCCGTCTCAGATGGTACATCATTCAGCAATCAGGTCTGGGCCACCTGGTCGACAAGAGTAGCCTGGCAGGACGTGCAGGTTGGCGACTTCAATAATGACGGCAAAGAGGACGTGGCTGCTCGCGACGACGAAGGAGATTGGTGGGTCTGGACCGCAGGTGAGCACGAATTCGCGGGAAGTGAATGGGGCGGAAGCTGGAGTTCGGCAGACACATGGAGCAACATTCTCGTGGGTGACTTCAACGGCGACGGGCTCGACGACATCGCAGGTCGGACATCGAACGGTGCCTGGTCAGTTGCGGAATCCGATGGATCAAGCTTTTCCACCACATCCATCGGAACCTGGAGCTCGAACGTCACCTGGACGGACGTCAACGCGGGAGACTTCAACAATGATGGCATCGATGACATCGTTGGTCGCGCAAGTTCGGGATCGTGGGTCATCCTGCAATCGACCGGAAACGGTCTGACTCACGCCAACCTTTCTGCCGGAGCCTGGTCGACGAACGTCACATGGAACGACGTGTTCGTTGGTGACTTCACCAACGATGGCCTCGATGACGTGATGGGCCGCGCAAGCAATGGCGCGTGGTATCTCGCCAAGTCGAACGGTTCCGGCTTCGCTAACGTCTTTGCTCGCACATGGTCGACGAACGTGACATGGCACGATGCACAGATCGGCGACTTCGACGGCAATGGTTACGCCGAGATCGCGGCCCGATCAAGCAATGGAACTTGGTACATCCTCCGTCCGTCAGATGGCGGAGGCGGCACCACCAGTTTCACGACGGCCTATGGTGGCCTGTGGTCGACGAACGTCACGTGGATCAATGTCGCCTCCGGAGACTTCGATGGCGACGGACTGACCGACATTGCCGGCCGCGCTTCAACCGGCTCGTGGTACGTTGCCAAGTCGGACGGCAACCGCTTCTTCAACCAACTCTGGGGCGCCTGGACCGCCAACAAGACGTGGTACAACGTCAGCCGCATTCGCGTTGTTTGAGGTTGATGAGTTGACTCGCTAATGAGTTGATGAAACTTGCATCTCGTCAGCCCATCAACTCATCCACCCATCAACTCGGAAGTGCCCCCGCCAGGAGTCGAACCTGGTCTGCGACCTTCGCAGGGTCGCGTGCCTCCCTCACACTCCGAGGACGATTCAGCTGATGGCAGTTGGCTTGTGGCTCATCGCCGAGGATCCAACTTCTGAGTGCCACCAGCAATCAATCGGTCGATTCCCAGCGAGGATTTGAGATCTGGTCAGTTCGCCTGCAAGACAGAACGTATCGGCTGACTGGCTGTGGAGCTCGGCGCATTCCGTTTCCTATCATGAAGGACAAGACGCACCGCGATCTTCGATGGTTCGCCGAATTCGGTAGATTTCATTGCAGGGAACAGTGACATGCTGCGTCCGCAACGACGTACCGTCTGCCGCTGCATCCGGCGAGCTTTTACTCGGTATTCACACCGACATCCGGAAGGCTGAGGAGTGACTCATGCAGCAGGAAGAGAATGACGGAGAGAATCACGACTCCCGAGGGAAGCGTTTCCAACCCTCCGATTCCGGCGATGACACCGAGCAATCCGGGAATGGCAGCCGCTCCAATCATCGCGGCTCCAACTTGAAATCCGATGGCGTGTGCTGACATTTCGACGCCCAGTCGCTGCGGCGTTCTGGACATCAAGCATGGGTAAACCGGAGCGAGGCCAAGTCCGGCGAGCGACAGTCCAAGAAAGGCTGCCTCGACCGGAAGCCGTACCGCAAACAGGAGTGCTCCACCGCTGGCAGCGGCGAGGCAATAGCGGACAAGCCGATCGATTCCGAAACGGTCTGCAATGGCTCCGGAGATGACGCGCCCAATGCCAATCGATCCCCAGTAGACTCCGACGGCAAGCCCTGCAGTTCTCGGACTGACGCTTCGAGATTCCGTCAGGACCGTGTACGTCCACTGACTGAATGTCACCTCAAGCCCGGTGTAGAGGAAGTAGATCGCCATCTGCAACCAGACGGTTGAGTTCCGCAGAACGCCGCTGCCCCGAATCGGGACGCGGATCCGACTCGTGCTTGATTTGGCGTCTTCCCACAAATGACGAGTGATCAGGAACACGACCGACAGCAACAGCATCGCTCCACCGACGATCGAATACCCGACGCTGTAGTGGCGTCCGGTCGCGAGCACATTCGACGTGAGAACCGGACCGATCAAGGCGCCGAAGCAATAGCAGGCGTGCAGCCAGATGAGATGTCGAGCTGACATATAGTGAGCTGCGTATCCGTTCAGGCCGGAGTCGATCGCACCAGAGCCAAGCCCGTGGATCATCGCGCAGAAGACGAACCACAACCACATCGGGGCGAATCCGAATCCCAGCATGGACACCGCAACGAGAAATGTGCTACTGGCGAGGAGCAGACCAATTCCCATCGTTTGAACCAGCCGACCGGACAAAAAGCTGCTGATCAGATAGCCGATTCCCGAAACGACCAGAACGATTCCAACCGCTCCCTGATGCAATTGAAAAACGTCTCTCACCGATGGCCAGGTGACTCCGATGATGGCGTCAGGAATCCCCAGGCTGATGAAACCGACGAAGGCGAGAGCCAGCAGGAGTGAACTGCTCCGAGTCGATCTGCTGCCATTCATCGCGGCGAGTCCCTGCGTGCCATCGTCGAAGCATCCCCTCGAACGAACCGCGATGAGAGCACGATGTCATTCGGCATCGTGCCACGGACACTTTGGTGTCGCGGCGTTTGGACTCCAAAACACCAACGATTCGGACATTGCCCGCCGCTGGGGACACTCCATTAATCTGTTCCCCGTTATAGTCGGTCGAAATGCAACAACTGGAGGTCGAACGTTCCATCTGAGAGAGCATTCGGGTTTCCCCCGAGATTCTCTCAAGACCTCAATGCACGACGTGTCGATCGGATTGTGGCAGGGTTCATCAAACACCGCAAGATGGAGCGATCGTCATGCCTCCCTCCTTCGGGCTGACATCGCGCCGAGTCGACTCGATGGACTGAATGTTGTCGAACACTCAAGAAGGATCGCTCTGCTGCGTGTGAATGAGTCCGCCATTTACGATCGCCCTGCTCTGTCACATCAAGCATCAAGCGACCTCGAACCATGACAGCAAAACCTCAAGAGTTCGATCTCTCTCATTCGTTCTGTGTCATGCTGCACGATGTCGCACCGATCTATGCGGAGCATGTCGCCACATTCACGAAGTCACTGGCCCCAATGGTCGGGAATGCGATGGCGGCCGCAGTGGTTCCGTGCTGGGCGGGAGTCCCCCTGTGCGACAAGGATCGTCCGTTCCTCGACCGAGTCCGTGCCGAGTATGCGAACATTCAGTTACACGGCTTTGAGCATTTCCGCCCCGGCAGCCGCGGCGTCTATTCGAAGATCGCTGACGGAAAGGATGAGATGATGGGGCTCGATCCCGCAGAGACGGACCGCCGACTCGCTGCCGGACAGGAGATCCTGGAACGCTGGATGGGGCAGCCCGCCACTGGTTTCATTGCACCGACTTATCGCACCGGCTTCGCAACTCCCGATCGACTGGCAAAACACGGTATCCATTACACCGTGGGATATGGCAACGTGGTGACGTCGGCTGGTCAGCGTCTCAGATTGTCCAGTTGGATCTGGGATGTCTCGCCAATTCGTTTTTTGTGTCACGCTGGATACAGGCTGGGACAACTCCAGTACCGGTTTCGCCGAAACGCCCTGCCGTGTGTCGTCCTGCATCCCCTCGATCTCGAACGTGGGTTTCTCCCGCAGATCGAAAGGACTGTTCGAAATCTCCTGCAGGCGGGGCGACAACCAGTCCTGTTGGAATCACTGGGATACGGTGCATAGGATTCTATGCCTTTGCCGCCTCCGGAATGATGATCCGCCCGGAGACGAACGTTGTTCCTCGCCAGTGCGTATTGACCAGCCCGGCATGAGACAGCAACGCGCGTGATGCAGCGCACATGACGAACAGTCGCCCCAAAGGGGCGAACGGAACCATTGCAACCGGGGCTCCAACGACTCGAAACATGATCACGTCGAGGACGCATCTGAGAGCGAATGAAATCGTGAACGCCAGTCCGACTCCATGCGTCAGCCACTCAACGCTGCCCGTCTGAAATGCATTGGAGATGCCCCAGACCATCGCTCCGAGTGGAAGTGCAAACAGGATGAGCATCCTGACCAACGTGATCGTCAGTTGGGCGGGAGTGAGTACGCCCTTCATAATTCGGCTCCAGCCATTCCACGATTCCCGCCATGTGCGGTAGGAACTCGTTTGGTAAAAGCGGTCGCCCTGGGCAATGCTCAGACGCAAACCATGACTCTTCGCAATGCGTGCGAGTTCAAGGTCTTCGCTGATCTTCATTCGAACAGAGCCCCATCCTCCGATGGACTCGAAAGGCTTCCTGCTCACCATAATGAATGCACCATTGGCGAAAGCATCAGGCCAGTCAGGATCGCTGACGCGTTCCGGTCGCAACCATGCGATCAGACTCTCCGCACAACACGGAACGGCAACGCTCTCTCGCAATGAATTCATCGTGTAATTGGCGGTGATGGAGAGAAAGTCCAGCTTGCCGAAAGACATTTCAGTCAGAGCGGTTCGCAAGGCCGAAGGTGCCAAGTATTCACAATCGGCGTCGGTAAAGCAGATGGTGCTCCCGGTGGCCAACTGCATACCCATGTCCAATGCGTGTGGTTTACCGAACCATCCCGATGGCAACATAGAAACGTGAACGACACGCAAGCGGTTTTTGAATTCGATTGCCAACCGGTTAAGAATCTCCCCGGTGTCATCATGACTTCTGTCATTAACCGCGATGACTTCGAGGTCCGGATAATCCTGGCGAAACAATGACCGGATGCACGTCTCAATGCAGTCCGACTCATTCCGAGCCGCGACGATGACACTCAGCTTCGGGAGTTCCGAGAGATCAGACGACTCTGTGATCGGCTGCAAGGAGGATCGTTTCCGGCAGGCACTGATGAACATCAAGACGATGGCGATCCAGGCACATGCGATTGTCCATGCAAGGGCGGCCAGTCCGACGGTGAAGGGAGTGTCCATGGACTGCGATTCCTGATTGTTGAAGCAAGCAGAAGCGAATTGAGACCAAAGGACTCGACTTCGCTGCGTTGGCGACATGGCAAAGACTGCGGACACTCTGAAGACGACGCTTACGTGCGACGTAGATCCACACAAGGCGCTGCCAGAATCAGATGCTGGCCCGCTCTTGCCAATCGAGGAGTTCGGCCCCTGTTCCAAACGCGGAGGCGACGTCGCTCGAACGTGTCGTCAGGATGGCCCGCAACTCTACACCACGGCATGTGGCAGACAAATCACGCGGGAGCCACAGACTCGTTTCCATGAAGAACGGGCTGACGAAACGAATCATTCCGAATCTGCAGGCCCAGATTTGGCGGCAACCGCCTCAACCTCATCCGGCATCTTACGGATTCAACATGCGACCCCACTCGCCCGCAGAACCGTCAAAAGCGGTGATCGACGGCTCCCATGACCCGCATTCGTGTTGTCTGAGAAGATACCCCGCCGAGGAGTCGAACCCCGTCCGCCAGAATCGAAGTCTGGCATGCGTCCATCACACCCGCAGGGCGGCTGAGTTGAGAGTGGAAAGTCCAAAGTTGAGAGTGCGAAGCACTCGTCGGTCTCTCAACACTTCACTCTCAACTGTCGAGCACGAGCGCAAGGAGTCGAACCCTGTGCGTCAGTTTTGGAGGCTGACTGCTCTCCCAGGAGCACGCTCGTGTATCGAGTTGAGAGTTGAGTGTTCAGAGTTGAGAGCGGACGTACTTGTTCGCCACTCTCAACTCTTCACTCTCAACTCATTCAGTCAATGAACGCTACGTGACGCATTGCTTGCGATTCTGTCTCGGTGTTCATCAACACCTCATGCCAACCGTCGAGGACGATCGTCTTGTGGTCGGCATGGCGAACCTTGCCTCGAACGAACACGCCCGGATTCCGTCGTTGCATCGTCCATGGGAGGTGACGCAACTTCGAGTTTCCGCTCATGATCTTCTGGTATCGTTGAGGCGAGACGCCATTCGGATGCTGCGGGGAGACATAGACCATCTCTCCGCCGGTCCGCACCAACTCCTCACACATGTGAGGCTTGCCGCCTCCGCGACGCAGAGGCTCATTCCGCAGGATCAACAGTTCCGGGAACTGCTGGTCGCCTGCCGGAATGAAGAACCACTCCCCCTGTCGAAGGAAGGCGTCGTTGCGGCGTCGGTTCCGGTCCTTCCGCTTGA
>JAGQPX010000015.1 GCA_020426505.1 Planctomycetaceae bacterium
GAGGCGGAGGTGACTTCGCCGTACTCGCCTGCGTCGCCACGGCCGGGCATCCAGGCTTCGAGGTCGAACTTGCGGTAGGCCGGTCCGCCGAGATCGCCGGTGGGTGTGTCGATGACGCGGTAGGGGATGCCGAGGCCCTGGAAGATCTCCTCCTCGATGCTCACGATCTCCTCATGCATCGCATCGGAGGCGTTTGTGTCGGGAGCGGTGAAGGCGAACATCTCGACCTTGGTGAACTGATGCACGCGGTAGATGCCGCGTGTCGCCTTGCCGTGGGCACCGGCTTCGGTACGGAAGCAGTGTGACAGCCCCGCGAACTTGAGCGGCAGCGACTCGATATCGACAATCTCGTCCTTCATCGATCCGCCCAGCGTGATCTCAGCGGTCGCGACGAGTGAGAGGTCGCTGTTCTCGATCGAATAGATCTGTGCTTCCGGTCCGCGCGGATTGAAGCCGATGCCTTCCAACACCTCGTCTCGTGCCAGGTCGGGCGTCGTGAACAGCGTGAAGCCTTTGCTCTGCACCTTCTGGATGGCGTACTGAATCAACGCCAACTCCAGCAGGACGGCCTCGTTCTTGAGGTAGTAAAACCCATGCCCTGCGACCTTCGACCCCGCTTCGAGATCAAGCAGATCAAGCGACTGCATGAGTTCGACATGATCCTTCGGCTGGAAGTCAAACGCCGGTTTCTCGCCGACCTCGCGGAGCGTGCTGAAATCCTTCTCCGCCCCGATCGGGGCATCCGGGTGCGTGAGGTTGGGCACGCGAGACTGCTGCTCTTTGAGGTCTGCTTCGACCTGCTTGAGGGCCGCTTCGTTCTCCGCAACCTGCCCCTTGAGTTCCTTGCCTCGTTCGATGAGTGCCGGACGCTCATCGTTCGACGCTTTCGGAATCTTCCCAGCGGTTTCCTTCGCCTCGTGACGCAACTTGTCACCCGCAGAGATCAATTCACTCCGCCGATCCCGCAGCTTGACGATGGCCGCGATGTCGCATTCGACACCGCGGTCCTTACAGTTGGCCTCAACGGCGTCGGCATAGTCACAGATGTATTGCAGGTCGAGCATGAGCGGGTGATGAGGTGTTGGTGTCACATCGTTTAGCCGCACATTTGAAATGTGCGGCTAAACGATGACGGTCACGATCCGAGTGCGGCCCACAACTGGGCGCTGGCGAGGGTGCCGTGATGGAAGTCTTCGAGGTGGAAATGTTCGTTGGGGCCGTGGAGGTTGTCGGTGTTGCGGCCCCAGCCGAGGAGTAGTGTATCGACTCCGAGAATCTGCTTGAAGGAGCCGACGACCGGGATGCTGCCCCCCTCGCGGATCATCACGGGGGCCTGTCCGAAGCCGGTTTCGAGTGCCAGCCGGGCGGCTGCCATGTAGGGGCTGGAGGTGTCGCAAAGCACAGCGGGGGCTCCGTGGAAGTCGGTGAATTTCAATCGGATGCCGGGAGGACACTGGTCACGCAGGAATTGTTCGAGAGCCTGCGTGAGTTTGTGCGGGTCCTGACCCGGGACGAGTCGACAGGTGATCTTGGCGGTCGCCTTGGCAGGGACGATTGTCTTGGGGCCTTCGCCCTGATAGCCGCCGTAGAGGCCATTGATGTCGCAGGTCGGGCGTGCCCAGCGGCGTTCGAGGGTTGTGTACCCGGCTTCTCCGGCGACGGCGTCGATGCCGAGTGACTGGCAGAACTTCTGCTCGTTAAAGGGCAAGGCAGCAAAGGCCTCACGTTCTTCGTTGGTCAGCGGGATGACGTCGTCGTAGAATCCGGGGACTTGGATGCGACCGTTATCGTCGATCAGCGTGCCGAGCATCTTGGCGAGGGCATTGACCGGATTCGTGACGGCTCCGCCGAAGACACCGCTGTGCAGGTCCTGTTTGGGGCCGTGGAGTGTGACCTCGACGGCGAGAATGCCTCGCAGTCCATAGGTGATGGCCGGGATGCCGTCGCCGTACTGAGCCGTGTCGCTGATGACGGCGATGTCGCAAGCGAGGCGGTCTTTTTGCGTTTCGAGGAACGTTTCGAGGTTGTTCGATCCGACCTCTTCCTCGCCCTCGATGACGAATTTGACGTTGATCGGCAGTTCGCCGGTCGCCTTGAGCCATGCTGCGACCGATTTGATGTGCGTGAATAACTGCCCCTTGTCGTCCGTCGCGCCGCGGGCATAAAGGCAGCCGTCACGGATCGTCGGCTCGAACGGAGGTGTGGTCCATTCGTCGAGGGGGTCGGGAGGCTGGACGTCATAATGACCGTAGACGAGGGCGGTCGGGGCTCCCTCGGCCTTCAACCATTCTGCATAAATTACGGGGAGGCCATCGGTTTCGACGGTTTCCGTGGCAAATCCGCAGGCGGTCAGCTGATCGTGGACCCACTGAGCAGCCGTGCGACAGTCGTTGTGGTGACTGGAAACAGCGCTGACGCTCGGAATGCGGAGGAACTCCTGCAGTTCGGTGACGCGCGTCTCGCTTGTGTCGTCGAGATGTTGCAGAACGGCTTGGATGGGAAGTGCGTTGGGCATGAGATGTCCTTTTCTGACCGAGTCGTTGCCTTAGGCTATCGGATATTCGTCCCAACGGCGACAGTTGACTCTTGGGAACTCGTAGCGCTGGGTTGATGGTTGGCTGGAGGATTCTCAAGTCTTGGAATGGTCATTTTCTGTCGCGATGCCCGCTTGTCACATGACGTTCGGATCACTAAAACCTGAGTCGCGCCACCATTGTGCACAGAGTTCGCGGTCCGTCACCCGCGAGCGACGTCATCAGCACGTCGCTTCCTGCCATTTACGTTGATTGCCGACCATTCGCGTCCGTCGTGCCTCAGATCACCATCAAACGTGGGTTAGACCTGCCGATCTCCGGAAGCCCGGAGCAGCGAATCGATCCGTCACCTGCGGTCAAGCGTGTGGCCCTCGTTGCAGCTGACTACATCGGCATGAAGCCTACGATGGCCGTCAGCGAGGGGGATTCTGTCAAGCTGGGGCAGGTGCTGTTCTCGGACAAGAAGACGGAAGGGGTGCATTACACGTCCCCCGGCTGTGGCAAAGTCGTTGAGGTCAACCGGGGTGCCAAACGGGCGTTTCAGTCGGTTGTGATTGAGCTGGGTGGCGACGCCGAGGAGTCGTTCGCCAGTTACTCGACCGACCAGCTCTCAACCCTGACGCGCGATCAGGTGGTCGAGAATCTCACGAAGTCCGGACTGTGGACGGCCCTGCGTCGACGCCCCTTCAGCAAGATCCCCTCGCCGACAGCGAAGCCGCATGCTCTTTTTGTGCAGGCGATTGACACGAATCCGCTCGCTCCGAGTCCAAAGGTGGTGATCGGGGAGAAGGTGCCGTACTTTGAGCATGGATTGCATGTGCTGAGGCACCTCACCGATGGGGCTGTCTACCTCTGCACGGCTCCCGGTGCTGATATCCCCGGCAAGACGTTCAACTTCATCAATCACTACGAATTTGACGGACCGCATCCAGCAGGCCTGCCTGGCACGCACATTCACTTCATCGACCCGGTGAGTGATCGCCGCAGCGTGTGGTACATCGGCTATCAGGATGTGATGGCAATCGGCGAACTGTTCGTGACCGGCAAGTTGCCTGTTGATCGGGTCATTTCGCTCGCCGGTCCGCAGGTGAAGGAGCCGCGCCTCATCCGCACGCGACTGGGTGCCAGCATCAGTGACCTGACCGCAGGACAACTCAAGGAGGGAGAGAATCGTCTCATCTCGGGGTCGGTGCTGTCCGGTCGCATGGCGGTCGGGCCTGGCGACTATCTCGGACGATATGACAATCAGGTGTCCGTCATCCGCGAGGGGAGAGACCGCGAATTTCTCGGCTGGCAGAAGCCGGGCTTCGACAAGTTCTCGGTGAAGCCCGTGTTCGCTTCGGGTTTTGCAGCCGATGCGCGTCGATTTGACTTCACGACTAACACCAACGGCAGTCATCGAGCGATGGTGCCGATCGGCATGTACGAGCAGGTGATGCCTCTCGATATTCTGCCGACGTTCCTGTTGCGAGCCCTGCTCTCCGGCGACACGGATCAGGCACAGGCCCTCGGTGCATTGGAACTCGACGAAGACGATATCGCCCTTTGCACCTTTGTCGACCCCGGCAAGGCGGACTACGGCCCCATGTTACGTGAAATATTGGAAACGATTGAGAAAGAAGGATAAGAGTGCCCCGTGAGTTGTGAGTAGTCCGTTCCTTTGAGACTATTCGCTACTCCCAATTCGCGACTCCCTGCCCATGAAGCCACTTCGGACATTTCTCGACTCGCTCGAGCCGACCTTCAAAGAGGGGAAGCTGAAACCGCTTTACCCGTTGTTTGAGGCTGCGGATACGTTTCTGTATACGCCGGCTCACATCACGCCGGGTCCATCGCATGTGCGAGATGCGATGGACCTCAAGCGAATGATGATCACGGTCGTCGCTGCGCTCGGTCCTTGCATCCTGATGGCGATGTACAACACGGGTTTGCAGGCGAACCTCGCGTTACAGCAATTGTCCGAAGCGGGAACACAGGTTTCGACCCTCGGTTGGCGCGAAGATCTGCTCTCTTGGCTTGGGGTGGGATACGACCCGGGTTCATTCCTCGGCAACATCCTGCATGGTGCTCTGTACTTCATTCCTGTCTATCTGGTGACCCAGATTGCCGGCGGTACGTGCGAATTGATCTTTGCCTCGGTTCGCAAGCACGAGATCAACGAAGGTTTCCTCGTGACGGGCATGCTCTTCCCGTTGACGCTTCCGCCGACAATCCCGCTTTGGCAGGTCGCTGTCGGAATCATCTTTGGAGTGGTGCTCGGCAAGGAAGTGTTTGGTGGGGTCGGCAAGAACTTCCTTAACCCGGCTTTGACCGCACGAGCGTTCCTGTACTTCGCCTATCCCGGTGATATGTCGGGTGACACGATCTGGGTCGCTGTCGACGGATTCACGGCTGCGACACCACTCGGCGCCATGGCGACCGCCCCGATTGCACTGGCAGAGGGGGCAGCACAGGTGCCGCTCGCCGTCAACATGCAAGCGGTGACGGACGGATTGCACATGACGTGGACTCAGGCATTTCTGGGAACCATTCCCGGATCGATGGGGGAGACGTCCGCTCTCTGTTGCATTATCGGTGCTCTGATTCTCGTGGCCACGGGCGTTGGGTCATGGCGGATTATGGTGTCGGTGCTTCTCGGCGGATTCTTCTCAGCACTGTTCTTCTGGATGCTGCGAGATCATAGCGACAACCCCATGTTTCACATGAGCCCCTGGTGGCATCTGGTTGTCGGCGGATTCGCCTTCGGGCTGGTCTTTATGGCGACAGACCCCGTTTCCGCAGCCATGACGAACACCGGCAAATGGATCTATGGGGCGTTGATCGGCGTCGTGACGATGATGGTCCGCGTGATCAACCCGGGCTATGCAGAAGGCATCATGCTGGCAATTCTGTTTGGTAATGTCTTCGCGCCACTCATCGACTATTTCGTGGTGCAGGCGAATATCAAGAGGAGACTCAAACGCAGTGTCGGCTGAGAACGAGACCATCGACACTCCCGCGGAGTCATCCGGCGGGAAGGGATTTCAACCCAATACGGTGAGCGGGACGCTCATCGTCGCGGTCGGTCTGTGTCTGATCTGCTCACTGCTAGTCTCTGGTGGAGCGGTGTTGTTACGGCCGAGCATCCAGGCGAACAAACGGCTCAAGATGCAACGGAACGTGCTCATTGCAGCTGGCAAGTTCGACGAAGCGACGAACTCCGATGCGGATATTCCCGGACTGTTCGAGAGTGTGCAGGCCGTACTCGTCAATCTTCCCGGCAGAACCGGCATGGGCGAACTCGAAGTCGACGATGCGAATGCCGGTCAGCTGAACAGTGACCTCGATGTGGACACGTACGATCCACGCAAGGCAGCAAAGAATCCTGAGCAGAGCGTCGCAATTCCTGCTGACCTCGACGAGGCTGGGATCCGGCGCAGGGAGCAGGTGGCCACAGCATACATCGTCAAGGGAGAGAATGGCGCGGTCTCACAAATCGTGCTGCCGGTGTATGGCAAGGGTCTCTGGTCAACGCTTTACGGGTTCCTCGCCCTCAAGGCAGACAATCCGAATGACATGCCGGTCACCGGAATCACGTTCTACGAACATGGTGAGACTCCGGGACTCGGTGGCGAAGTCGATAATCCCAAGTGGAAGGCCCAATGGCCCGGCAAGGAGATTCTGGCCGACGGAGGAAAGCCGATTCTTGATGTCACCAAGCCCGGTCAGGCATCCGAAACGAACGAGGTCGACGGCATGTCCGGAGCGACCATTACATCGAACGGCGTGGAAGGGCTCGTCAACTATTGGCTCGGGCCGGACGGATTCGGACCGTTCCTTGAGAGATACAGGGATGGACAAGTGAACTTCACCGCAGAGTCGCAGGGTCGCGTGGAAAGCGCGGAGTAAGCAGTTTTTGGTCATCATCGTGACGGCGGACGGCGATGACTGAGAACTGATGGCTAGCAACTGAAAACTCAACGATCATGGCCGAGCCGAAAACAAAAGACGTTCTGTTCGATCCGGTGTTCAAGAACAACCCGATCGCGCTTCAGGTGCTCGGCATTTGCTCGGCATTGGCTGTGACGACGCGGCTGGACAAAGCGATCGTGATGTCGCTCGCTGTTACGCTGGTGGTGGCGTTCTCCAATGCGGCGATCGCGGTCCTGCGGCACTATATCCCGACGAGCATTCGCATCATCGTGCAGATGACGATCATTTCTTCCTTGGTGATCATCGTCGACCTGTTGCTCCAGGCCTTCATCCCCAAGATTGCCGACGAACTGTCAGTGTTCGTGGGACTCATCATCACCAACTGCATTGTGATGGGTCGCGCGGAAGGCTTTGCGATGAAGAACTCGCCAGTCGTCAGCTTTATCGACGGGATTGGGAACGGGCTGGGTTACTCGGTGATCCTGCTGGTTGTGGGCTTCTTCCGCGAACTGCTCGGCTCGGGCACGTTGTTGGGGCATACTGTTCTGCCGCTCGCAAGTGACGGCGGCTGGTACGTCCGCAACGGATTGATGCTGACTCCTCCCAGTGCGTTTTTCATCATCGGAATATTCATCTGGATTCTCCGGACGTTAAAGCCGGAGCAAGTGGAGACGGAGTAATGCGTTTTCAGTTGTCAGTCTTCAGCCAACAGGAAGGCGGCTGAAAGGGACAACTGAACATTGAGAACTGAATACTGACAACTCACATGCTTGAACATCACCTCTCCCTGCTGTTTGACTCCGTCTTCTCGGGGAATCTTGCGCTCTCCCTCTTTCTGGGAATGTGCACGTTTCTCGCGGTCTCGAAGAACGTCAAGACCGCGCTCGGGCTGGGGATCGCGGTCATTGTGATTCAGACGATCACCGTGCCAGTGAACTGTGTGATCTATCAGTATCTGCTGAAAGAAAATGCTCTCAACTGGACGGGCGTCGCCAGTCTGCAGGGGACCGACCTGCGGTTCCTCGGTCTGATCAGCTACATCGGCACGATTGCTGCGATGGTGCAGATTCTGGAGATGGCGTTGGATCGGTTCTATCCACCACTGTACAACGCGCTCGGCATCTTCCTGCCGTTGATCACCGTGAACTGTGCAATTCTCGGCGGCACGCTCTTCATGGTCGAACGGGACTACACGCCACTCGAAGCCCTCAACTTCGGCTTTTCGGGCGGACTCGGCTGGGCAATGGCGATCTGTGCTCTGGCCGGAATTCGGGAAAAGCTGAAGTACAGCGACATCCCCTCGGGTCTGAGAGGGCTCGGCATCACATTCATCACCGTCGGGTTAATGGCACTCGCGTTCATGGCCTTTCAAGGAATCAAAATCTGAGTTGTCGGTTCTCCGTCGCCCGGTTTCATTTGACCTGCGACGCCAACGTTCACTGACAGCTGATCACTGACAACTGAAAACGCCCCCATGGAAATCATTCTCGGAGTTGGGTTCTTCACGGCTATTGTGCTATCGCTCGTGGCAGTGATTCTGTTCGCCAAACGGTTCCTTGTTGCGAGTGGGGCCGTGTCGATCCTCATCAACGATCAGAAACGGCTCAGCGTCCCCGCTGGAGGCAAACTGCTTGGTGCGTTGGCGGACAACGGAATCTTCGTCTCCTCTGCGTGCGGCGGCGGCGGCACATGTGCGCAATGCAAAGTCTGGGTCCATGAGGGGGGCGGCGACATTCTGCCGACGGAAAAAACGCACATCAACAAAAAGCAGGCCCGCGAAGGGATGCGGCTCTCCTGTCAGGTGGCGGTCAAGCAGGACATGAAGATCGAAGTCCCGCCGGAGGTCTTCGAGACGAAGAAGTGGCAATGTACGGTTCGCTCGAACGAAAACGTCGCGACTTTCATCAAGGAGTTGGTGCTCGAGCTTCCCGCTGGCGAAGAGGTCGGTTTCAAGCCGGGCGGTTTCATTCAGATCGAGGTGCCTCCGCACACGGTCGAATACAAGAACTTCGCGGTCCAGGAGGAATACCACGAGGATTGGGACAAGTACGACATCTGGCGATTCAAATCGACCGTGACTGAGCCGGTGTTTCGAGCGTACTCGATGGCGAATTACCCGGGCGAAGAGGGCATCATCATGCTCAACGTCCGCATTGCCACGCCTCCGCCTCGTGCTCCAGAGGGGACTCCCCCGGGACAAGTGTCGTCGTTCATTTTCGATCTCAAGCCGGGTGACAAGTGCACGATCTCCGGGCCGTATGGAGAGTTCTTCATTCGAGAGACCGATGCGGAGATGATCTACATCGGCGGTGGAGCCGGCATGGCGCCGCTGCGGTCACACATCTTCGAGTTGCTCAAGGAACGTCACTCCGGTCGCAAAATCTCCTACTGGTACGGCGGACGTTCGATGCGGGAATTATTCTATGTCGACGAGTTCCGCGAGTTGGAAGAAAAGAACCCCAACTTCAAATTCAACATCGCGCTCTCCGAACCGATGCCCGAGGACAACTGGACCGGGTACACAGGCTTCATCCATCAGGTGCTGCTGGAAAAGTATCTCAAAGATCACCCAGCACCCGAGGACATCGAATACTACATCTGCGGCCCGCCTCTCATGCTACAGGCGGTCCTCAAGATGCTTGACGACCTTGGCGTCGAGCCAGAGAACATCCTCTTCGACGACTTCGGCGGCTGAACGGAGTCGCGATCACGAGATGAGTGCTCGTAGTTCGTCGAGAAGCGGTGGGATCGATTCGTGCGGGTCGGTCTTCTCTTCGTATTCGAGGACGACATATCCCCGGTATCCGGACGACTTGAGGATATCCACGATTCGTCCGAGGTCGGCCTTCATTCGCTCTCCTCCCTCCGGGTGAATCGACACCTTGATTTGGGCATTGACCGCGTACGGAGCGATCATCTCCAGTGAGGCATACGGGTCGGCCGTGTGAAAGTTGCCGCTGTCGAAGTTCACGCCGAACCAGGGTGAGTCGTCGACTCGTTCGACAATCGCGAGCAATTGTTCGGGCGTGGCGGTAATGCCTCCGTGGTTCTCCAGAGCGAGGACAACACCTCTCTCCGCGGCGTACGCGACCGATTGATTGATGCCTGCAACACAGCGATCAAGTGCGACTGCTTCGGTTTCCCCCTTTGGAACCTGACCGGCAAAGATGCGGATGACGGGAGCCCCCATCGTCGCTGCGTAATCAATCCACTGGCGGGTCATCTGTAACTGGATCTCTCGATCTTCCCCGTCAGGCACGCAGAAATCGTTACCGATTGCGGTACCGGAGATGTCGAGCCCTAGCCGGAATGTTCGCTCCTTGACTTGCATCAGGAATTCGTGGGGAACAACTCGTTCAGGAGCACTGGGCAAGTTCTTAAACAGTTTTGACGTATACGGAATCTTGTTCAGGTTTGGAATGGAGAGATCCGGCGGACCTGCCGGGAAATAGTAACTCGTTAGCTCGCAGCCATCGAGATTCTGTTCAGCACAGAAGTCAATGAAGTCCAGCAGCGTCATTGATCCCGCCTCACCGCGAGGCTGGGGCCAACTCTGCGTGAGGAGCCGATGAAACGAATACGCCGCCAGCGATAGCTTCATGTGCGAGTCGCCGTTGCGGGTGATTGGCTGTGCGGCCGATGTACTGTTCTCCAGTACTGAGCCAGTGGCAATTGCTGCTGTCACCTGGGCGAAGCGTCGACGTGTGATCCGTGCCATTGCTTGTTCCTCAATTCATACGATTTCTATGAACCCAGTATTCTCGGAAGGATCGTAAGCGTGGAAGAGACTCACGATCCTTGGGACGTCCGCTTTCCTCTTTGCTGGCGATGATGTCGTCGATGTGACAGACGGGAAACCCCTCGACCTCGACGTGTCTTTCCCAGGCAGCCTCAAATGTTTCAATCCCATCAGGGGCAAAAATCAAATCGAGGTCAAACGGACCACATTTGAGTTGGACGAAATCTTTGCCGCGTTCGATCTCCGCAACACGTTGCTCTGTCAGATCAAATCCGAGTTGTTGCAGAGCCGCAACGAGCGCGAGACCGTTTTCAGGCGACTTCTCAGTGAACAAGTCAGCATCCTGAGTTGTGTCCGGGAAGCCGAGCAGCAGGGCACCGGACTTCCCAATGAAGAGATATCGCACACCGTGTTCGGCGAACGCGTCGCGAATCTCTTCGGCTTGCCGGTACTCAAATGCTGCCATATCCCAGCCAATCCGGAAGGTGTTCTCTGCACCATTGGCGGTATTCTTCCATGGTGTCCCATGAGCGATACTCGGCGTCATCAAGGACCGGCTTGTAGGTCTTGACGAAACCGTATTCGAACCGCTGCTCCAAAGGGCGCCTCGCAGCGGCCTCGAATTCCGCGAGCCATTCAGCGGGGATTTCAGATGTTGGGCTCATACAACGAACCGGAGATTGGGAAACGTGTCATTCTATTGTGACACTCCGGAGCAAGGATTGAAACCGTCGATTCTCAAACTCTCGTCGTACCCCTACACTGACGTTCACTCCACGGGGAATAGCCCGTGGGCTTATTTGCTGATCAACTCATCATCTTTTCATCTGATCATCTCTCACCATGCCCCGTTACGACGCACGACGTATTGAGTCCAAGTGGCAGTCCTACTGGGACGACCATCACACGTTTTTCACATCCAACACGCCTCCAGAGGGGGCTCAGGGCAAGCTGTATGTGCTGGACATGTTCCCCTACCCCTCGGGGTCCGGGCTGCATGTCGGTCATCCGGAGGGGTACACGGCGACTGACATTGTCTGCCGGTACAACCGGATGAAAGGCAAGCATGTCCTCCATCCGATGGGTTGGGATGCGTTCGGGCTGCCGGCGGAACAGCATGCGATTAACACGGGCACCCATCCCCGTGAGACGACGTATGCCAACATCGACACGTTCCGTCGTCAGCTCAAGATGCTCGGCTTCTCCTATGACTGGAGCCGCGAGCTGTCGACAACGGACGAGGATTATTACCGCTGGACGCAGTGGATCTTCCTCCAACTCTACGACACGTGGTACGACCCCGACTTCGAATGGACCGGCCCGGATGGCGTCAAACGCACAGGCAAAGGTCGTCCGATCAGCGAGTTGCCGATCCCGCAGAGCGAGAAAGGTGCAGAAGCCACTCGCCGTTATCAGGACGCACATCGGCTCGCATATCAGTCGGAAGCTCCGGTCAACTGGTGTCCCGCGCTCGGCACGGTTCTCGCCAACGAGGAAGTGACCGCAGAGGGGAAGAGCGATCGTGGAGATCATCCCGTCGAGCGGCGCAAACTCCGCCAGTGGATGCTCCGCATCACAGCTTATGCTGAGCGGCTCTTGACCGAGTTGGACGACCTTGACTGGACCGAGTCGATCAAACTGTTGCAGCGCAACTGGATCGGCAAGAGTCTGGGAGCCGAGGTTGACTTCTATGTGGGTGACAGCACAGATCTCGAAACTCAAAGCACCGAATTCAAGCCTTGGCAAAAGGCAAGGGCGGAGATCGGCTTTCCGGACCATCCGGGCGATCTCGTGCTTCGGGTTTACACAACGCGGCCTGACACGCTTTATGGGGCGACGTACATGGTTGTCGCGCCCGAGCATCCCATCGTGGATCATATCACGACCAACGAACAGCGTGTGAAGGTCGACACATATCGAGACATCGTCAGCCGAAAAAGTGATCTGGATCGGACCGATCTTGCCAAACAGAAGACGGGAGTCTTCACCGGGGCGCATGCCATCAACCCGGTGAATGGCCAGCCGATCCCCATCTGGATCGCTGACTATGTCCTGATGAGCTATGGCACCGGAGCCATCATGGCTGTGCCTGCCCATGATGAGCGAGACCTGGAATTTGCGCGAACGTTCGAATTGCCCATCACGGCCGTTGTGATGCCTCCCGACATGGAACATGACGAGCCGATCGGTTTCGTGGGCGAGGGAACGGCCATTAATTCGGAGCAATACAATGGGTTACCGACCGTAGAGTTTAAACGAAAGATCACGGATGACTTGGCTGCGGGCGGCTTAGGGAAGCTCGCGACGAATTATCGTTTGCGGGACTGGCTTTTTTCGCGGCAACGGTACTGGGGCGAGCCGTTCCCACTCTGGCATGAGTTGGATGCGGACGGCAAGCCGACCGGCCTCACGCGACCGGTCGCTGCGGATGAGTTGCCCGTCACGTTGCCGGACATGGAAGAATTCAAACCAAAGGGGACTCCCGACCCGCCGTTGTCCTGGGCGCCGGACGAGTGGTTGTACGCGACTGCTGAAGACGGCACGCGGCTGATGCGAGAGACGAACTCGATGCCTCAGTGGGCTGGATCGTGCTGGTACTACTTGCGGTTTGCTGACAACAAGAACAGCGAGACATTCATCGACCCGGAGGTCGAGAAGTACTGGCTGCCGGTCGACCTGTACATCGGCGGAGCTGAGCACGCGGTGTTGCACCTGTTGTACTCCCGCTTCTGGCACAAGGTGCTCTTCGACCGTGGGTATGTCTCGACTCCGGAGCCTTTCCAGAAGCTCGTGAATCAGGGCATGATCCTCGGAGAAAACAACGAGAAGATGTCCAAGTCGCGCGGCAACGTCGTCAACCCGGATGACGTCGTCTCTCAATATGGAGCGGACTCCTTGCGCCTCTACGAGATGTTCATGGGGCCGCTGGAGCAGGTGAAACCGTGGCAGATGAGCGGTGTCGAGGGGGTCTATCGCTTTCTCGGTCGAGTCTGGCGGATGATTGTTGACGAACGGGCGGAGGATGTCACGTTGAGTGATACAGTCCAGGAATTGGACCTCAACGATGAACAGCAGCGTGTGTTGCACAAGACGATCAAGGCGGTGACTGAGGACATTGAAAAACTGTCGTTCAACACCGCGATCAGCCGCATGATGGAGTTCACAAACGTCTTCACCCAGGCGAATGTGCGTCCCAAATTTGCGATGGAGCAGTTGGTGCTTCTGCTCTCACCGTTTGCTCCTCACTTGGCGGAGGAACTGTGGGAAGTTCTGGGCCATTCGCAGACGCTGGCCTACAATCCCTGGCCGGAGTATGACGAGTCAATGCTCGTCGAAAACGAGGTCGAGGTGCCCGTGCAAGTCAACGGCAAGGTGCGGGCGAAGATCAGGGTGCCGGTCGATGCGAATCCGCAAGCGATGCAGGAAATTGCCGAGGCGAGTGAGGACGTCAAGCAGCAGATCGAAGGCAAGCAAATCGTCAAAGTCATCGCCGTCCCCGGACGTATGGTGAACTTTGTCGTGAAGGTGTGAAATGGCTGGTTCAATTGAAGGACGCAAAGTCGTACTGGGGATGTTCGGCTTTGCCATCCTGATGACGGCTGCGTTGTGGATTTACTGGGAGGCGTACACGCGGCCGTTTCGACCGTTGCAGTACGCCATTAACGAGGCCTTCCCGGGATCAAGTCCGCGGGTGATCGGCGGAGAGCACAAGAGTCACAAAGATGAGAATCCGTCAACACTGCGGATCGTGATCCGGGTCGATTTCAATCCGCAGGAAGCGACCGACGCTGAGGTCGAGCCGTATACGTCACGGTTGCTCGAACTGGCACGCGAGCATGTGGACCTCTCGGGGTATGAGCAGGTCGAGGTTCATTTGGTCCATCGCGTGCCGGAGGCAGAGACTGTGCAGCGAAAGTTTGTGTTTTCGACCGCTGAAATGGACTGACGCCCGCATTACGGCTGCGGCAGACCTAGCCGGTCCTTGTCAAACGGTCGAACGCGTCCAGCTTTCACGGCTGACATGCGTTGCTTGGTGAGGATGGCTTTCGTGACCGCGTCGCTGACCGTCGTCTCGAACATCAGAACACCGAAGGGGACATCGTCCGTCAGCCACAGATCGCGGCGGACGATTACCCGGTCAAGTCCGTCCGGTTCATGTAACACTCTCGTGGCCACGTGTCGGCACTGAAACTTTTCACGACGCAAGGGTGAGTCGAGGTAACGGATTCTTCCGGGCAGATACGCTCGGGGTTCGGGGATGCCTCGAAGGAACGTCAGCACTTCTTCCCTGCTCAAATCGTCGGACGCCTCGTCCCAGGCAACAAGGTCCTCGACGTCACGACCCTCGTTGAATGCTTGAACATCAACCGGTAGTTGCCATTCCATCCCCTTCCATTCGTTCCGTTGCGTGACCGCGATCATCCGCACTCGCAGATCATCGTCAACTCGACCTCCCCGATCCGCCAACCGCAACACGTTGACGTCTCCGTTCGCGTCGAGTCCTTCAAATTCGATGAAGTACTGTTCGTCACCGGTTTCTGAAGGAGATGTCGGCAACTGGTGAATCCATGCATGGAACGGAGCCATTTCCGGTGGGGGCGGACTCGAGTAATCGATCCAGCCGACTCGGGTCATCCACTCAAAGAGCCACGGTTGTTGCCAGGGAGAACTAAACGGATGCCAGGCGGAGAAGACCGAGAGGGCCAGGAGCGTGAAGCAGGCGAACGCGCCAGCTCGTCCTGGTTGCCACTGGTCGAGTGCGGGGATGATGGCCAGCAGCCAGAAGGGGGTGAGCCACAACATCCAACGCAAGGCGACGCTCACGCCGCCGTAGTTGTAGTTCTCGGTCTTGGTCATGAAGAACCCGAACACCAGCACCGTCAGCCCGAGGCCCCAGAGGTGTACGAGGCGCATCAGCAGCGATTTCTCCTTGACGCTGTGAAACCAACCAACGAACGTCAACACGAACATAGGCGTCAATGAAAACAGGCCGTGGTGCCCCACGGTGCAGTGAAACAGGTACGCCAAGAAACCGTCCTTCGCCTGATCGATCCCCTGCGGCATCCACCAGTAACTGGGAACGCCGTCGTCAATGAACAGGTACTTCTCCGTGCCGTAATAGAGATAGAACGGCTTCCATCCTCCCGTGGCGAGATAGTTCGTCACGAAGAATCCGATCAGCGGCACGAGTGCGGCAGGTACGAACCAACACAGCGTCTTGCGCAAGTCGGCTCTGGCGAGGAGTACGAACATCGATGCCCCGAATGTTGCCGCGGGAAGCTCAACGCAACAGGTGTACGCGGCGAAAAATCCGGCGGCAACGAAGAACCGCGGATGGTGTCGCTCTTCGATCAGGATTTGAATCGCGGCATACAGGGCGAACATGCAGCAAATCGCTCCGGGCGTGTGATTATTCAGCACGATGAGGAACGGTTGGAGCAACGTCGCCGCTGCTGCGGTGATGACCAGCAGGTAGCGGGTAAAGTCGCTCGTTGCCATGCGGTCGATGACACGCGCGAGCATCCACAAGGCGATCGCCATCGGGATAATGTTGATCAGCGTGAGCAGAATCCGTGTTGTCGTTAGCAGATGGGCATCGAGTGACCAGCCGAGCGTGTGCTTCACGGCCCAATACAGACCGGCGACCATCGTGGGGAACAACGGAGGCTTGGTTGAGTAAAAGTGGTCCTCGTGCTTGACGATGTCGATGGAATCCCATCCGGGTCGCTGTCGAATCTCGTCGATTTGATAGGTACCTCCTTCGACGAGTGACCACACCGTGCACCAGCGAGAGCGATCGTTGGCACTCTGGAGCGGCTCTGCCTGCATCAGCCGTGCGAAGTTGAGCGTGGTCGCGAGGACGAGAATCATCCCGTAGTGCCACCGGCGTCGCACTTTGCGATTGGTCATGCCTGTCGACGACTTGTTGGGCCATTCGGACTTGGCATGCGACGGAGAGACGATCTCGATCGATGTCATTGACTACAGGTCGCGGAGGTGGAAATGGTGCTTGCCGAGTTTACCGCCATAATTCCCGGCGGTGACGCGGAGCAACCCGTCCGTCTCACAGGCGGCATGTAAGCCGGCCCGCATTCCGGCTTGCACCGCATCAAACGAGACTCCATCCATCACGAGTTCATACACAGACTGACAGCCTTCCGGTAAGTGTGAGTCTGTCAGTGCCCGCACTCCGGGACAATAGGCGTCGTTGGTACTGGCCGGCAGTTTATCGTATCTTGACCCGACTTTGCTGCCCGCCCGCACGATACCGCCGGGGAACGGCAGGATACAGCCTCTCACTTGTCCAATCGCGGCTACTGCTTTCTCGGCCGCTTCCAGCGTCCGTTCAACGTCGACTCCACAGAGGAGCAGGTTGCCTCCGCCGACCCCTTTACAGACACCGAATCGATCTTCGCAGACAAACTCGCCGTCCATCACGGGGACTCGCCAGAAGCGGCGATCGCCCAGTTTCTTGGATGACTGCATCCCATCGCCAAAGTACCGGAGGCCGCCTCCCACCGAGATGCGAGTGTCTCTCAACTCGACCTCCAATCCATCGTAACAGGCGGTCGTGGGGCAGGTGAGGACATTCTGTCCGACCCGGGATTGAACGGCCTTCTCGAGTTTTTCCGCGTTGAAGGCGAAGGCCAGCACGCTGACCCCGGGACGTCCATCCGGCGTTTCCTCGGCGGACACTTCACCTTCAATGGCCGCTTCGGCGTCGCAGCCGATCACACTCGAAGCGTATCCACAGAATTCGGTTGCGGCGATCTGTGCCCAACGTCTATTCGCAGCGGTGATGATGAGACGCACACCCGCCATCGGGAACGCCTCCGCGAAGGTGTCTTGGATCTCCACATCATGCAGAGTCAACATGGCGCGAGTTCTCAGTCGTGTGAGGTCAATCAGGCTTGGAGTCGATTCGCGAACGCAATGTACCACTCGCCACGCATCGGGAGCCAGTGCAGCACCGCAGCTTCTGACAAGCCCTAGACACGACGGCGTTCGAAGTACCGGCTGAGCATCCTCAGTCGACGGACCTGAAATGCCACAATGACTCCCGTCGCAATCAGCGAGATGCCGAAGATGATGGGGTAGTGCCAGAATGACTGAGGATCGGCGACACGCCAGCCGTCGTTTCTCACCCAGCCGAGTGCGATGTAGGAAATCGTTGTGACGGCCGTCATGAACCAGACCAATCGTTCCCTGGCCCACAGTCCCGATCCGGCGATTAGAACCGGATAACCCACGACGACGGGACCAAGCGGACCGTCGGCGAGACACAGGACGGCCGTGTAACACACCGCGTCGGAGAGCGACCAAAGATATCTGGCCGTCATCTCCCAGCTCTCCTTCGATTGCATGAGTTGGCAGGCAAACGAGAGGACGATCCAGATTCCCATCACGCTCATGACTTCGAAGTGCTGTCGAAGATCATCATGACCGCCCATCTGGTAATAGGTTTGCACAATGAGTGAGGCGACGACAAGGACGCCCATACGTGAGGCGAGCGCCGGCTCCCGTTTGGCCCATCGGACCGTTCGATCCCACAGCGAACGTGCCGGTAATTCGACCAGCTCTCCTTTGAGGTAGTTATCGAGTTGTGTTGCAAGCGCGTCTGCGGAGTCGAATCGGTCGGAGGGGTCTTTCTCCAAGCAGTGCAGGCAGACTGCTTCCAGTTCGGGCGGGATGTTCGGGTTGTGTCGTCGCAACGGGTCGGGCGTTGACTCGATCACCTGAAGCAGAGTGTCAAGAGGGTTCTCCTCTGCGAACGGAGGCTGACCGGTCAGCATCTCATAGAGGATGGCACCCAGACTGTAGACATCACTGAGTTGTGAGACCTCGGAGGTACGTCCAGAGGCTTGTTCGGGAGCCATGTAGGCGGGGGTGCCGATAATGGTGCCGGACGCCGTCTCGCGGCTGTCCCCGTCGAAGACCTTGGCCAGTCCGAAATCGGTCACGTGTGGTTCGCCATCGGCGTCGAGCATGATGTTCGACGGTTTGAGGTCGCGATGGATGATCTTCTGTTGATGGAGATAGGCAACAGCTTTCGTGACGATGAGCAGCAACCCTGCTGCCTCGCGTGGAGTGAGTGGTCCATTCTGCAGATGTTCGGCAAGGCTTGCCCCCTTGACGTAGTCCATGCTAAGGAAATGCTCCCCCTGCCACTCGCCGACGTCGTGAACGCAAACGATGTTGGGGTGTCGAAGTCCCGCAGCGGCACGAGCCTCTGTGTAGAAGCGTCGAATCTCGTCGACCGACGCGAAACGGCTGCGACCAACCAGTTTGAGGGCGATGGTTGCATTGAGTTGCTTCTGGCGAGCCAGATAGACGATCCCCATGCCGCCGCGACCGATCTCGCGGATGAGTTCGTAACGTCCAAAGTCACACGGCGATGGCGCTGCTGGCGACTGATCCGTGTTCAAGTCTCTGTCGATACCGGGAGTTGACGGCGGTGCAAAGGTTTCGTCCGCGTACGGCTTGCGTTCGTTGGACGGGTTGCTGGCCGCACCCGGCAGAGCCAACTCATCAAGTGTGTCGAGACAATCGAGCATTTCAGAGAGTTCCGGGAATGCTTCGATCAATTCTTGCGGGGGATCGGGGATTTCGCCATTGGTGCCTGTCAGCGCGTTGACATAGCCATTGAGCAACTCGAAGAGTTGTTCGTCGCGGTCGGAAGATGGTGGGTCGTCTGACATGTCTGTGGTCAGCGGTGTTCTTCGACGGTGCGGGCGCCCTGAGTTGTCTCGCGGCTAACAGGGTGATTCGTCATCACGATTTGTGAGCGACTGCTGCAGTTTCTGAATCGCGCGCATCCACAACATCTGCACGGCTGGGCGAGTTCGATCCATTCGCGTTGCAATCTCGTCAAATGGGAGTCGTTGCAGGTTCCTCAAGATGATCACTTCTCGATGATCGTCCGACAGTTGGGCAATCGCGTCGGCAAGTTCAATCTGCTGTTCGTGCTCCGCGATGATCTGACTTGGCGTTTGCTCATGACCGGGCGGATCATGAAAGAATGATCTTGACTGATCGTTGACCGTTCCCCGCAGGCGGACTTCCCTTTGGACGCGCCGCTTATCCGTGCCCTTGTAACGGCGGATGAAGTCGTGCGTGTTGTGGTGAAGGATCTTGCGAAGCCATGCGAGCCATTCACCCTCGGTGTTGCCACGAAAGTCGGCGAAACCGAGATGAGCTTCGAGCAATGTCTGCTGCACGAGGTCGGAGGCGTCGACCTTGGTCTGCATCCAACTCTCAACCTGAGTCCGGGCGATGAGGGCGACGTAATTTCGGCATTTGGAGAACAACTCGTCGCGAGCCGCATCATCTCCCTCGCGGGCCTGTGCCAGCAGCGTCAGGACAATCGATTCATCATTCTGTGACATGCCCCTATTGTGCCATATCCATCGATTGTCGGATATCTCGATCGGTTAATCAGCGGCATTGTCTTTCAGGCGCCGACGCAGAGTTTCATACAGTCCGGTCCGCTCAAGGATGGCGCGAGCCTGACGCCCGAGAGTTCGTCGGAGAATGATTGAGGCAACCTGCCACACAGCGTGACTGCCCGGTGGAAACATCCACAATGTCGCAGATCGCGATTGCTCGTTTGCAAAGAACTGTTTGTATCCGCCGTCACCAAGTCCGAAGTCGAACACATCGGGACGGTCGAATGTCAGCAGGTCATCGAGAATCTCTTGAAGTAGCACCTTGCCGGGGGCGAGGTTGACGAGATTACGGTCAAACCCGACTTCATCGTAATGGTAGACCCCTTTCCATTGATGTCCCATGACAAAGGCGACCGGCTCTCCTTCGCGGTGAAGCATGTACGCACGCAAGGCTCCCATGGTGGCGAGGAAAGTGAGAAACCGGCGTTCGTCGTCATTGTTGCTGACTCGCGGTCCAAATCGTTGTGACTGCCAACTCTTGTCGGAAATCGCTTTGGCGTCGGTCAGCCAACGATCGATGTTAGCAGCTGCGGTCAACCGTTCGAGTGCATAGTTACCGAATCGTTCCCGTTCCTTGCGCAGTGCATTCCGACGTTTCGACTTGAATGTGCACCAGTATTCCTCGGGACTGTTCGGCAGCCGGATTCGATGATGAGGTGCAAAGTCACTGGAGGGAACAAAGCGAAATCCCTGCGAGCTGAGTCTCCGCAGCGATCGCCAGAGATTTGACACCTCTTCGATTTCCTCAAACTCCATCACGGGAATTGATCGCATCCGCATCTGCTCCGCGAGGGTTTCGACGAGGCAGTCGACCACCGATTCGTCATCAGACCCGAGCAGTCCGAATCCGGCCAGTCTCGCTCCCCAGCGGGATGATCGCGCGCCGGGGAGAACCTGCCGGCCCAAGCGACAATGTTTGGGGATCATGATTGCCATCCCCTGTGGATCGTCGCCGTCACAACATGTCACGGTCCACCCGGGACCGCCCCGCTCCGGGAGCGAGGCGATCGCATAGTCCGGATGATGATGGACACGCGTCCGCGTTGAGCGATCAAACAGACGAAGCCAACGGTCCCTGACCGGCACTTGAGCATGATCGAAGTCATCGACGACGCAGTGGAGTCCTGCGGGTGATTCCGACTGTAGGGTCGATGTCGATGGTACGGATGTGTGGGCTGACATCGATCGGTCGCCGTGCGCGCAGAGAGGAGGGTTGTGACATCCTCAAGATACGTCGCCTCCCGGTGACCGCAAGATCTTGATGTGGGTCGGCAGCACGAATTGCACACTCGTCGGTGAATGACGCCGACTATAGCGGCGCACAGACAAGTGCAACGTTCCCAGCGGCGGACCATGCACGAAACGTAGGCATTACGACCCTCGCACGCAGCTGCGCAAAAGTGCCAGTGGAGCTACGCCGGCACCGCGAGACGGGACGTCTCACACGCGACTTCCGCCCCTTCCGGGTCGTAACCATATCGCTCGAACATGACACGTCCCTGCTCGTAAATTCGCCGCTTGAGCCCCATCTCCAGGTTGCTGAAGGCGTTCTTCTTGTAGCCTTCCAGTCGTTTGATCTCCGGGATCAGTTTCTGCTTCAACACCTCGAAACCGGGCAGAGAAAGTCCTTCGTAGGCCTGTTGAATCTGGGTGAGCGGGTCGAGTTCGAGGTCCTCGAACCGAATCTCGTGTAGGTTGCCTTCCGGGATCATGTGACGGTCGTTCTCATAGCAATCGATTGCCTTGCCGTAGTCTTCGAGAATCTCCGACTCCCACGGCGTCTCGTCCATAAGCCCCAGTGTGTTCTCTTCGAAAAGAGCCCGACGAAGGTGCATTGAAGAGCGAAAGACGTGATACGGATTCCGGTAGATGTACAGGAACTTCGCATCGGGAAACATGTCGAGCAGCAGCGGGATGCGGTACGTGTGTGACGGCGACTTCAGCACGATCGGCTTGGGATCGCGGTACGTGACCTTCTTGAGGAAGTGAGTGAAGGTGTCTTTCCATTCCTGAAGGACTTTCGGACTGACATTCTTCAGTTCAAAGAGGTCCCGGTAGATGTCCTTCTCCGGGAAGGTAATCATCAGGTAGGGGGAGATGAGGCACAGAGCACAAAGCCCGATCTCGTCTTCCTGCGGAAGTTGCCAGCCGGTCTCGATGTTATCCATCGGTCGGGACTTGGGCAGCATCCATCCCGTGAACGTGCTGACAATCTCTTCCGTCAGCAGGAAATGGTGCGGGAATGCGACGTGATACATGTTCGGGAACGTGAACTGCTCGTCGAGCGAAACGAGATTGTGCAGCAACGTCGTTCCACTTCGCCAATGTCCAATGATGAACAGCGGTGACGGATTGATTTCCGTCTCTGCAACTTTGCGGTCATAGAGAAGCCGTTCAACTCCCCCCATCACGGAGTTGTAGAGTGCGAACGGGGGCAGCAGCGCCCAGCGGTGCCATCGGCTCCAATGGATCGGAGGGCGCATCGACAGGAGTTTCAGCACTCCGGGGATGTCCATACAGTGCCACATGGCAATCGGGCCCTGTGACGTACGTTTCGCCTTTGGCTGTGACATGCGCAGCAATCCCCTCAGAACCTGTCGACAGAATCATCTCTCAGGTTGCATCGACATGCTCATGCCGGGAGTTGCATGGAAAGCCATGCACTCACCGGGTCTCAGGATGAGCAACATGTAGTGTCGACGTAACCGGAGGAGTTCCACACGACAAGGACAACCCACTTTCTGTAACCCAACCGATCGTCCCTGATGCCACGCGCAAAAAAAGCATCTCCGTTAATCCCACTCCTATGATGTCCAAAGGGGGGTTCTCGCTGCAAGCCCGTCTGGAGAATTGAAGACCACTCCCGCTCATCCGGGACCAACGACCGTTTTAGGGAGCCCGATGAAACGTAAAGCGGCCGCAAACTCCGCCGGAGTTTGCGGCCGCATCTTGATCTTCCCACGGTCAATCATGCCCCCACAATGAAGGTGGGGAAATCGACCTCAAAAACGCCGACAGTTCGGGCAATTTCCCGGGGGATTCGCGAACGAGTTGAATGAGGCTCCGTTTGAGGGTGATGACTGAATCACCTTTGCCGCCCGGTGAACGACCGGATTCGTCTTGTACTGCTGAAGTACACCGGCGAATTCCTCAGGTGCCGGAGGTTCACTGGACTGATAAACCTGTTTGTCCTGCCGTTCGTCGATGACAACGACACGAGGCAGTTGTGGACTGCCGAACAGGTCATGAACAACTTGGCCGTGGGCCGTGCCTGTGTCGATCACGGCAACGACGTAGTTCTCCAAGGCCGTGCGGGTGTTTTCGTCTTGCTGAAGTTGCTCCAGAGAAATCGGGGCCGATTGAGCGGCCTGTTCGCCACTCGGATTGAGAATGACCAACATCGGTCGATGCACTTCGTTTGCCGCCCAGTACGCCTTTGTGTAGCTGTCATAGGTTGTTTGGGCATCGTTGGCTCCCAAAGTTGCCATCACGATCAGACTGACACTCAAGTACATAGCAATCCCTTTGAAAATGGGGGAGGGCTGCCTTCCATTCACATTCACTGGCAGCCATGTAGATGTTTCCAACAGACTGACGCCGTCGTGTCGGAGACCCTCAGTTGATTCTTTCGCCCTCGGTCAAAATTGATTGAGGGCGCGGGGTCATGAGTTGATGGGGCATCATTGATCAGATCTCTCACCTGTCAACTCTTCCGGTAGGCCGATGCCTGACTGGGATCGCTCGGTTGGTTCATCCTTCCCAAAATTGGCAATTAACGTAAGCACGGTCATCCGCGAACGCAAATTACTGATATGTCACAACTTCAGCTGAGGATCTGTGACGTTTCTGTCAGTTGAAGGGATTATACGGCCTTCGATGAATAGGTCGATTCCCAGTTTTAGGAAATCTACAGGTTCGACGTGGAGTGCATCGGCGATTTTGAAGGCTCCCGCCCCCCCCACGGGCGAAAGACTCTCTTTTCCACCGAGAATCTTCGGGGCAACAAAAATGTGAGCCCAATCAGCCATCCGGGCATCAAGGCAACTTCCCAAGACACCGCTTCCGCCTTCGACGAGGACATTGGTCATCAGACGACGTCCCAATTCGTCCAGAATCGCGATCCAATCCAGCGTTTTCGCTTCGCAGACCGATGTCTGAACGACCTCCACACCGGCGGATTCCAAGTGTTTGATGCGATCATTGCTCGCGTCTGGTCCACTAAAAACGATGACCGGCGTCTCACGTGCGGTCGTGACGAGTTTGGACTCCAGTGGCAGGCGTGCCTGACTGTCGAGAACGATGCGACTTGCCGCCCGGGGTCCGGGTGGGCGAGCGGTGAGTTCAGGATCGTCGGCTAATGCGGTCCCGATCCCGACGATGATGGCATCCATTCGACCGCGTAACCGGTGTGCATGAGCTCTTGACTCTTCACCAGAGATCCACTTCGAGTCACCTCTGGATGTGGCGATCTTTCCATCGAGGGACATGGCCCACTTCACATGCACGAAAGGACGTCCGGTGGTCACGAGTTTGGTGAATGAGGCGATGAGCGCTTGTGCCTCGTCGGCCAGGAGGCCCGAAATGACTTCAATCCCTGACTGTTCCAATCGTGCGATCCCTGAGACCCGCTCGTGGCTGGCAGGGTCGATCGTTGCCACAACGACGCGGGAGAGATCGGCTTGCAGAATTGCGTCACAACAGGGAGGTGTCTGCCCGTGATGGTTGCACGGCTCTAGGGTGACGAACAACTGTGCCCCACGTGCTGCCTCGCCAGCGTCTCGCAGGGCATGCACTTCGGCATGCGGGCCACCGCATTGCTGGTGGTAACCCTCTCCCAATAGTCTCAGCCCGTCATCGACAACAACCGCACCGACAGGCGGATTCGGTTCGACAGCACCGATCCCTTTCCTTGCCAACTCCAGAGCGTGACGCATCACCGCTTCTGGATTGGAGAATGTCGTCGTCACGTGCGGTTCAGTCCTGTGAGAATCCCGTCAGTCGCCGCCGCCCGGGAGCCAGAGTTTTTTCCCCTCACTCTCGCCCGATGCTCCGCCTGCCTGCCAGCCGTCTCCCGACAGGCTCCCTGCTCCCGCCGGTGACACAATGGCCGATTCCCAAGGAGGCGTAACCCCGGCTGCGTTGACGATTGTAACGAGATACTCCCGCAATTGAGGCAATTTGGCTCCGTAGTTCTGCCACAGGTCCTCAAGCAGATGGTCGAGCTGCAGGTCATCGGGATCTTCGATCCGCAGCGTGAGTTCCCGCATCTTCCATTCAAGAACGTGTTCAAATGGATGCTCCTGAGCCTCCGCTAACTCGCGACCCTTGGCGATCCATTCCAGTGTTTCCTCATGCCTCAAAGCATTTCCACACACACCCGCGAGAGTGGCAATGATCTGCTCACGCTGCTGCCATTTGTCCGACTCCTCCGATCGGGCGAGTGCTTCCTGCATGACCTCGTAGATCAGTCGGCTGTGACGCACGAGAGTTGTGCGCTTCATTAATTGGTCGAGTTGCTCTCGCGTCAACTCGGCGGCTCGCACCCGGTGAATCTGGGTGATTGTCAGTGAATTCAGATTGGTGTCACCGCTGATTTCGATCGGCTGCGGAGGATCGATCTGGAACCGCTCGCGAAGGTCGTCCAAGTCGAGCATATAGTTCCGGGTGTCGGCGTAGGCGTCGAAGACGATCAGAGCTGCGGCGAGCGCGACCTTGCTGCTCTCGTCACCCGCGGCCTCTAGGGGAGTTCGATCCCCCAAAGCGGAGCACGAGGTGTTCGGCCAAATTTCATTGACGACCTGCTGCCATCGTTCCTCGGCCGTTCTGCGAGCGACGGTGGTCGGAGCCTCTCTTGGAACATATCCGGACCATCTTAAGGGGAGTTCTTCCGGAGACACGTGTCCCGTGAGGTCCGTCTCCGGTCGAGCATCCTCCTCCTCCGAGACGGGAGTGGCAAGAGAATCGGCAGCCTCCACAAAGACGTCGATCGCTCGGTCGAGTTCCTCGCCTTCCAGTCCCACAAGGAATGCCTGGGCCGGCTGATCGGCCTGATCATCCCGGTCGAAGATGGTCAGTCGTCCTTCAATCAGGGGGACCGAGTCGACTGTCCAGCTGTTGTAATCCTCATCCTCACTCAATGCTCGGCTGAGAATGACGTATCGGCCTGATGGACCACCCGCACCTCGATCATCCGCCGAGTCGTCGAGCCTGGCGACTCGTGCGTCGTCATCGAGTTGGCCGAGTAGCCTGGAAACCGATTCGATATCGAATCGCGTAAGTCGCATCCGCTGACCACGGCTGGGATCGGATCGTTCGAGTAACTGTGCCAGCACCTCGCAGTCGACCGCCGTGTCAAAGTCATCGTAGCCTTGCGCTGCTGCCCGGAACGCCTCCACCGCCCGCGGGTTGTCTCCGCTCCATGCGCGATAGAGTCCAATCGTGTACGCCAGATCAGGATCGTTGCCTCTCGATTCTCGGAGGGACTCCAACTTCTCGGCGGCCTCGGACCAGCAGCCGACCGCGGAGAGCTTGTTGGCCAGCTTGATGGTCTGTGCGTCATCACCCTCTGCATTCAACTCGACCGGATTATGCACGCTCCGCAGCGGGTACGGGATGCTGCTCTCGCTGTCCAAGCCGACGAGATCCTCAAACAACTCCCGCCGATGATCGTCTCGTGCCAATCGAAGCGACAACACACGGTGTTGTCTGGCCCCCATGATGGCACCGGTTGACTCGAAGTGATTCGCGACGGCTGTCGCTAACATGCCGACCAGATGGGGAAAGCCTGCCATGCTCTGCTTGAAGGCCCGATGAAGCGCACGCTGACACTCCGGATAGCCATCTGCGTTGAACGATGCGAGTGCGTAAAGCACATTGGCAAACGGCTGTTGAGGGTGTTGCTTCAGCAGCGGTGCGAGCGCTCGCTTCGCTTCATCGGGCCGGTCCTCGTTGATGAGGGTAGACGCGTAGAGCGTGCGGACCCATTGGCTGTCGGAGTGAGACTCAAGCAGCTTCTCCAACCCCTGCAAGGCCATGCGAGGTTGGTTGTTTCCGAGTAACCGCTCGATCTTCTCCACCTCCGTCGCAACATCGGCGCAACAGAATTTGACTTTGTTTCCGGAACCACAGGGGCAGAGTTCATAGGGATCTCGATCCATCTCGACATTCCTCGGCTGACGTGTATGACTTCGCCAATGAGGCGGGTTTGGTGAACCGGACTCATCGGCATGATGCGAATGACTGAGGGAAGACACCGAATATATCGGCGCAATTACAACTCTACCCGAACTCTGCGACGAATCACAGGGCATGCCAATCGACGCCATCGACTCGCTGGACGATGTCTCCCCTGCCCCGCCATACTGCCGTCCCGAAGCAATTTCAGGAGTCCAGACATGCGGCAAGAGACAAGAATCGTTGGAGAACTGACCTGCAGGATCGTCAAACCGGACCACGACCGGCCTCCGTCCGGCATTGTCATCCTGTGTCACGGCTTCGGTGCTCCGGGAGACGATCTGGTCGGACTTGCTGATCCGTTGATTCAGCTTGCGCCCTCGTTGGGGGACCGCATTCAGTTCGTGTTTCCAGAAGCTCCCCTCACAATTCCGGAGGTGCCCGGCGGTCGAGCCTGGTGGCCCATCGACATGATGGAAATGCAAATGGCCATCATGGAGGGCAGGTTTCGTGATCTGCGACAATCAGTGCCCGATCTGATGCCAGCCGCCCGGGAGAAACTGCTTTCGGTCATCGACCAGTTACAGGAAGAATCGGGACTTCCCCTCTCGCGTTTTGTGCTGGGGGGATTCTCACAGGGGAGCATGCTCACGACCGACGTCACCCTCCGGCTTCCCGAATCTCCCGCAACACTCCTCGTGTACTCGGGAACCCTCGTCGCGGAGCCCCAATGGCGGGAACTCGCACCTAATCGTGCCGGTCTGCGAGTCCTGCAAAGTCATGGCACATTCGACCCGATTCTCCCCTTTGAAGCAGCCAATTGGTTACGAGATCTCTTCGTTGAGGCGGGAATGAACGTTCAGTTCATCCCGTTCCCCGGAATACACACGATCCCGCTGGAGGCCCTGCGGGCGTCAGCCCCTTTGATTGACGAAGTCCTCCCCAGAACCCCGGGGGTGTAGGCACATTCGGTATCTCCCGGTGTCGAATTCCCATGATTTACCGGAAGAAGCTAACGTTTTTCGATCGACTACCGTATGATGAGACGTTCCTTTTTTGATTTCATGCATCTGTTGTTATCCCAGTGGAAAGCCCCCGGTGAGACCCTCCTCTTTGGATTCCCCTCCAGCCTGTTCGCGTGCTTCAGTCGATGTGATCGCGTCCGCCTCGCTGCCCGCCGGTAAGTTGCCGTGCCGATCACGATTCACCGTAATCCTGGTGTTGTCTCTGCTTCTTGTCGGCTCAATCGTCGCGTCGTCCGCGTGGGCCGATGACGGCAGCGCATCACTACAGATCACCAATGTTGAAGTCGGGATCGACGGTCACTATCGCGTTGGCCGTTGGACGCCGATCCAAGTCACCGTCGAGGGGGAAGCGAGCGAATCGGTGCGACTCGATATCTGGGTCCCAGATTCAGACGGCAACCCGACTCGACAGCCCTCAGCTGCGATCGCACTCACCGGTCGCGGCCCGCATACTCTGCAGACCGTCTTCCGAACCGGCCGGATGGACGGCGTCATCACCATCGAAGTCGCTTCCGCCGAGACAGTGCTCGTTCGCCGAACGATTCACGCAGATAATGAGCAGGACGCGGGTGACGTCCGAATTCGTCCTCCCCACACCCTGCAAACCAATATGTGGGTCGTGCTTGGTCCATCCTCGGGATACGAACAAGCTGCTGAGATCATCAACAAACGTGATGCTTCTTCCAATCAACTGGACCACCGTCCGGTGACTCTCATTCCTCTCGAAAGCGCTAACGAACTGCCGACAGTCGCCGATAGCCTCGATTCCATCGACGTGCTGGCCGTTACGGGTCCCATAGTCTGGAACGATGCGACGGACCGCAGCATCGTGCATTGGGTTGAACAGGGTGGGCATCTGGTCGTCTCGATCGGTCGCGAGAAAGACTGGAACTCAAGTCCCTTTTCAAAATGGATTCCCATTCGTCTGCTGGGTGAGTCCAGTCTGAGCGATCTTTCGACCCTGACGACCCGGCTATCGCGACCGGACAAATTCCGAGGTCGGAGCCATCAGGCACTGCGGTTCGAGTACGATCACGGAGAGACAATCGCCGGAACCCGTGACGGTCCCCTGTGGGTCCGCCTTCCGCTGAGGCTAGGTCGCATCACCCTGTTGGGGATGAGTACGGGCGAACGTCCCTTTGTCGGTTGGGACACGCTGCCGCAATTGTGCGAAGCCATGATCGACTATCAACGCCCTCCCAAGAGGAACCAGCGGGAGTCGGGCGCTGCTCAACTTTCGCGAACGGGGATTACCGATCTTTCGACACAGCTGGCGGTCGCTGTCGATCAATATCCCGAACTCAATCTGCAGTCCAACTGGAAGACCATGGGTCTGGTCATCCTCTATCTGGTGATTATCGGTCCGATCGATTACCTGATCGTCCGCTATGTGCTTCGGCGACCTCAACTCACCTGGGTGACCTTCCCGCTGGTCGTGCTTGTTTCTGCCTATTCAGCGGTGTCATCGTCGAAGCAAAGCCATGCCACTGAACTGACATCCAATCAGGTTCATCTCGTTGATGTGGACGTGGCGACAGGCATGACGCGGACGAGTGTCTGGTCGTCATTTGTCAGTCCGCAGACGCACAGGTATGCCGTCGAGGCAGAGTTTCCGCCGCTGACCCAAGAGGCGGCTTCCACCTCGGACGACACATCACCCGAGGCAACCGCGAGGCTCGGCTGGCTCGGCATTCCCGAAAACGGGTATCGAGGCATGTACCGATCCGGCGGACTGGCGCTCGCTCGGCCAAGTTACGCGTTCGCGCCGGGGCTGACGTCGATCGAGAACGTGCCGGTCAACCTCTGGTCATCATCAAGCCACACCGCCACACGTATCGATCGCGAGGCCTCCCCCGCAGCGATCTTCGAGTGTCAGCTGAGCGATGCAAGCGGACAACTGGAAGGGACCGTGATCAATCATCTGCCCGTCGCCATCGATGACTGGTTCATTGCCCACCAGAACCTCGTCTACTTCCCCAAGAATCCCGATACCAAGCGGACTGACAGCTCCATCGAGGCGGGAGCAACTCTCGAGCTTTCGCGAGAGCGCTATTCGCCCAACATCCTTCGCAACTTTTTGACAGGAGTGACTCACGTCGGTCGCAAGCCCGCCAAAGCGCTCGAAGACAATTACACGATTTTGAGCGAGACCTACGATCCGCTGAGCAGAGACTTCTATCGCATCTTTCGGGCGGTCAGTTTTTTTCGATCCTGCGGCGGAGCGGAGTTCACCTCATTGAGCAACGATCAGTTTTCACGTATGGACCTCTCACCCCTGCTGCATCTCGATCGAGCCGTTTTGTTCGGCCGGATCTCGCAGCCGACAGCGACCGTCCTCGTCGATGGAGAGCCGGTCGAGCCGGTGGAAAGTGAAACCATGATCCGTGTGCTCCTGCCGATCGATTAGCTTCCTGAAGTCATTCCTGTCATCCGTTTTTGTTATCTCGCATTCCTTGGATGTCCACCCGTGATTGAGACCCGCAAACTGACCAAGACCTACGGTCGTCTGATCGCCGCCAACGAGATCAACCTCAAGCTCGACGAAGGGGACGTGTTCGGCTTCATTGGCCCGAACGGCTCCGGCAAAACAACCACCATGCGGATGATCGCGACTCTGCTCAACCCGGACTACGGCGAATGCTACGTCTGCGGCCAGTCGATCTACACGCATCCCGAAGAGATCCGCCGCCTCGTCGGCTTCATGCCCGACTTCTTCGGCGTCTACGACGACATGACCGTGCTGGAGTACCTCGAATTCTTCGCCGCCACGTACCGCATCAACGGCCCGGCCCGCCGCAAGGTCTGCGAAGAGAAGCTTGAACTGGTCGACATGTCCTTCAAACGGGATGCGATGGTCAACCAACTCTCTCGCGGTCAAACGCAGCGCATCGGTCTCGCACGCACACTCCTGCACGAACCACAAGTCCTCCTGCTCGACGAACCGGCCAGTGGTCTCGACCCTCGCGCCCGCATCGAGATTCGTCAGCTCCTCAAACGCCTTGGCGAGATGAACAAAACGGTCATCGTTTCCTCGCACATTCTCCCGGAGCTTGCCGACGTCTGTACTCGCGTCGGCATGATCGAGAAGGGTGTGATGCAGGTCGACGGCTACGTCAACGAAGTCATGCAGAAGGCCCGGCAAGCCATCATCCTGCACATCCAGGTCACCGGCGACACCGACCAGGCCGCAAAACTGCTCGAACAACTCGACGTCGTCGAGTCGGTCGACGTCGTGCAACCGGTCGCCACGCCTCGTTTGCTCAGCCGCTCGGGCGTCGCCAGCCCCACAATCCACGTCCGCCTCATCCCCGGCACCGAAGACTACAGCGAACTCCCCTCCGCCCTCATCGCTGCGGGACATCACCTCAAACTCTTCCGCGAAGAAGAAGTCAACTTGGAGACCGCCTTCATGGAACTCACCAAGGGTACGCAGCAGTAATCAATAAGCATCAAGGATGCCGTGCGCATTCCGATCTGGCTGATTGTGGGTGCCATGGCCGCAATCATGATCATTATAGCGGGGGACAGATAGGTGTAGCGTCCCCAGCAGCGGACCTTGCATGAAACGTAGGCTTTTTGGCGTCCAAACGCCGCTACACCAAAGTGCCCGTGGCACTTAAGTGCATCAACATTGTCGTCCACAACAACGATCGAGAGCGGTAGTATTGTTCCATCAGTCGACGAGTGAGGGTTTCCAGTTACCAGTGATCTTGTTGCGGGTGCGGAAATCGTTGGCAAGGTGACGATAAACTCACTGCCTCACCCATGTCCGAGAGGAAGTATGTTACGAATTTGACAGAAGCACAATGGCGGATCATTCGACCCTTTGTCCGCAGGCCATCGCGGCGAGGACGACCGCACACGTATTCACGACGGGATGTGATCGACGCGGTGCAGTACGTCGTGCGGACGGGATGCCAGTGGCGGATGCTGCCTCACGACTTTCCTGCGTGGAAAGCGGTCTGCCAGATCTTCTACCGCTGGCGAAAGAACGGAACGTGGCAGCGGATTCACGATGCCCTCTGCAAGAAGGTGCGTCGCCAGGCGGGCAAACGCTCTACACCTTCAGCCGGCATCATCGACTCCCAAAGCGTGAAGACAACCGAAGTCGGCGGCCCCGCGCGTGGCTACGACGGCGGCAAACAGGTGTCGGGTCGCAAGCGGCACCTCGTGGTCGACACGCTGGGGCTCGTGTTGGCGATGCGTGTGCATGGAGCCGATCAGCAGGACCACAGCGACGCGACTCTCGTGCTGTTCGCTTTGTGGGAAAAGCTTAAGGGGATTCGCATCATCTCCGCGGACTCGGCCTCCAGTCGCAAAGACCTGCCGGGCTTCGTTCAGCAAACGTTGTCCTGCACCATCGAATTCGTGCGTCGCGTGCCGGGAACCAAGGGCTTTTATCTGCGGGCATCTTCGAGAACAGACGCTCCATTGCTTCGAGTCCGCCGGATGACGAACCGATTCCGACAACAAATGCCTCACGTTGACGGTCGGGAGACGCTTGAGATCATCCGCAAGACACCCGCATTGTCAAAAATCCGGTGTTCGTCTTCAGCGGTCGCCGCGCTGATGAGGTCGAGACTTCCATCGGAGAAGTGAGCAAAGTTGCTCGATGGTTCCAGAAACCTCTAAACACGTAAACACGGCTGAGGTCATGCGTTCGATGCGATCCAGAAAAGTATCTCCAGTCACCGCGACGTTGTAGCTCCGCAGTGTACTCGACGTCGCCGGTCACTCGATCCTCAACGCGCCTTCGTCCGCGGGACCTCATTTTCACCAGTCGTCATCACTGATGCTAGCACTCAGTATCGTGTTCAAATGACGGCTTTGTATACTCGCTTTTCCGGACGGATCGAAATAGGATCACATCCGTATGGATGACGATTCTTTGCGTCATCGCTTCTGGAAGATCTAATCCCGCGACGTGAGGGGGGGCGTGGGACTCTTGAGTCTGTTGTTCGGCGAGCGCGAACCGGAGAAGGTCGAGCTGCTGGCCGACCATATCTGGTTGACCGCTGACGCGAAGCTTGCTGGTATCCGCAGGCAGGTCGTGGACCGCGGAAAATCCGAGTCAGCCGCGATCATGCTTGTGGCACAGTTCTCCGAAGTTCTGAAACAGCTCAAGTCGATCCAGAATGAGCATGACGGGCATACTCCAATCCTCGCGGTGCTTGCCAGCAACGTGACAGAGGACCTCGGAGGCCGACTGACCCTCGAAGAATCCGCCGTCATCGACATCATAGTGGCCGAGAGACATCCCCTGCGTGACTTCGATGATGAATTGGTGAAGCTCGTAAACCAGTTACCGTGTCGTTCGCGACTCGTTCATCATTTGTCACTCGATGACGCCACCATCAAACTCTTCGCAGGTCCACACATACATGACCTCTTGTCTCGCACAGGGATGAAGGCAGACGAAGTCATTGAGAGTCCGTTGGTTTCTCGGCAGATAAAGAAGGCCCAGCAGCGAATCGCACAACGTCAAACCAACGATGAGGAGGCAGTATCAGCGAGGGAATGGATGGAGAAGAATCTTCAGTTCAGTTGCCGGAGTAAATGACATTCTATGCAGATCATGAGAGAGGGATGGGTGTTTGATCAATGTCACGAAGCTGCTCAATTCTGTCGCCGTGGGTTTTTGAAGAATGGAGCATTGACGCTGTCAGCTGCTGCATCACTTCCACGTGAACTCCATGCGGATGACGAATCCGCTGTACTGCAAGTCGGACTCGTGACTGATTTGCATTATGCTGACAAACCGCCCGCCGGTACGCGTCACTATCGGGAAACGCCTGAGAAGCTCGCGGCCGCTGTCGAACAGTTTAACCGATCGGACCTCGACTTCGTCGTCGAACTGGGGGACTTCATCGATGCTGCGGATTCGGTTAAGGCCGAACTGGCATACCTGACGCGAATCAACCGGGATTTCGCTGCGATCCACAAACAGCGACTTTACGTTCTCGGCAACCATTGTGTTTATACGTTGACGAAGGAGGAATTCCTCGGTGGTGTCGAGCAAGAGAACTCGTATCACTCGTTCGACTCGGGCGGCTTCCACTTTGTCGTGCTTGATTCATGCTTTCGTCACGACGGCGAGCCATACGGTCGCAAGAACTTTGAATGGACCGATCCGAACATTCCCGTTGATGAGCTGGAATGGCTGAAGGCTGACCTCGAAGCGACCTCGAAGCCTACGATCGTGTTTGCACACCAGCGACTCGACGTCGGTAGCCCGTACGGCGTGAAGAATGCACCCGCCGTGCGAGCGATTCTTGAGTCCGCTAACGTGCGGGCTGTGCTTCAAGGGCACAGCCACAAGAATGATCACAACGAGATCAACGGCATTCACTACTGCACTCTGGTCGCGATGATCGAAGGCTCGGGAGTCGAGAGTAACGGATTCTCGACGATGAAGTGTTATCCCGATGGCACGATTGTAATCTCGGGGTTCGTCAAGCAAGCAAGCTATGGATGGGGCGCGAGAGTATGAGTGACGTCATTCAGACCGGGCGTTATCGGCATTACAAAGGCAATGACTACATTGTGATCGGCGTCGCACGGCACAGCGAGACCGAGGAGGACATGGTCGTCTACCGTCAGGACTACGGCGAACATGGACTCTGGGTGCGACCCGCTGAGATGTTCCTTGAGACGATCGAAGTGAATGGTCAGGCTCGACCACGATTTGAGTTCATCAGTAACGAATGACCCACAACCTCTTCGACGATCTGCCCTCAAACCTGCCGGAAGAACTGATCGACGTTCTTGTTGACAGTCCGAACCTCCGTATCGAACGGATTGTCTCAACGGGTCACTCCAGTGCTGATGGATTCTGGTACGATCAGTCCGAGCACGAGTGGGTGATCGTGCTGCGAGGCGAAGCAAAACTGATGATCGAAGGCGAGTCTGAGTTACATCATCTACGAGCCGGCGACCATGTGCTGATCCCGGCCCATCAAAAGCACCGGGTTGAATGGACGACGCCGGACGAACCGACCGTCTGGCTGGCAGTGTTCTTCGGTGAGTGAGCCATCACCTTCGGCATACTCACGTATCAGCATCGGATTCTTCGAAGCCGTAGTTGCATCCTTCAAAGCTGACGATATCGCCGGGGGCCATCTTGCGGCGTCGGCGTGTCACAATCTCGCCGTTGACCAGGACTTCCCCCGCCTGAATCATCCGCTTGGCCTGTCCACCGGAGCCGACGAGTCCACGCAACTTGAGAAACTGGTCGAGCCGAATTGGTTGCTCTTCGCTCACGAGGAGTGCTTTCTGATCAACGATCGGGACGACTGTGACGGGGGAGTGCGTCAGGGTTTGAGATGTCGTTCGAAGAACTCCCACATCGCGTCTCGTTCTTTCTGACGATGCTCGCCTACAAATCCGTGTCCCTGTCCCTCGAAGACCATCAGCGTGTGCGAAGCATCGGCCTCCTTCATGCGCTGATCGAGCATTCGCGCCTGCTCGATCGGCACCAGTCGATCCTGTTCACCATGCAGGGTGAGAACTGGAGGATCATCCTTGCTGACATACGTGAGTGGACTGGCCAAGCGATATGCTTCAGGGACTTCGCCTGGAGTTCCCCCTGTCACCAGACGGAAGATCCATCCGACTGAACTCATCCGAAAGCACTCAGCCATGTCGGTCGGTCCGAAGACATTGACCACCGCCTGAACGCGGCTAGAAAACTCCTTGTTGTCGCCGTTGCCCTCGAACTGTGCGTCCGTGAGACCGAGCATCAGTGAGAGATGTCCGCCTGCTGATTGACCGGTCGCTCCGATGCGATTCGGATCGATGTGATGCTCGGCTGCATGGGCACGCAACCAGCGGACGGCGGCCTTCACGTCATAAACCTGAGCGGGGAAGATGTCCGTCGCAGTCGTTGTCTCTTTCATTGATTCGTCAAACTGCATCAGGCGATAACTCACGGTCACGCCGACATAGCCGCGTCGCGCGGCCTGTTCGATCTCATCACGGTATCCGTGGCGATCACCCGCATACCAGCCTCCGCCGTGGATAAAGACGATTGCCGGGAACGCCCCCTCGCCAGCGGGTCGAGCGAGATCGAGTTGCAGGTCGACGCCATCAACTGTGCTGTAGGTGACGTTCTCAGTCACGATCGGCGGACGTGCCAAGTGTCGCTTGAGGAACGCCATCACGAGATCGGGTCGTCTTCCGTCACCTTTCGTCATTCCGGTTTCGACCCGACATTCGATTCCCAACTTGTCCATTTGTGACTTGAGCACCTGGCCGAAACGAGGGTGATGGATCCCGATGCTGCGACTGCTGACGGGCGTGTCAAACTCACTGTCGTATGTCATCAGAACGGGCGCATCCTCCTTGGAGAGATGCGTCATGGCTGAAACCTCCTCAAACAGTCGGTACATCTCCTCAGGGAGATCGTCCAGCTTGTCGAGATCCACATCGAAGAGTTGAGCCAACGCCGAGTTCTCAAAGATATCCGTATCCGGAAACAGGTCTCGGATGAAACGTGGGTCGTAGGAGGACTGCCCGTTGTTCACCGCCATGCAGGTGAGACGGGTCGACTCACGCAGCACCGGGTCATCACTGTCGGGGTCAGCCATATCGTCATGGAAGCCCAGCCACAGTGACATCCCGGCCCCTGCGGACCCTCCAGTTGCTGCGATGCGTGTCGGGTCGATGTTCCATTCCTTCGCCTTGTGCCGCACGAATTGCACCGCTCGCGCGACGTCCCGATGCTGAGCTGGGGCGATAACTTCATCGGTGAAGCGATACGTGATCGCCACCACCGAGATACCGGAGTTGAGGCACTCGCGAAGAATGGCCCGGCTTACGCTCTTGTCGCCATGTCGAAATGCTCCTCCGTGGATCGAGATGAGCACGGGCGTTGGAGTGTCCGACTCTGCCAGCCAAACATCCATCAGATGGCGTGCATGTGGTCCGTACGAGACATCAGCAAAGGTCGGTTGAAAGATCTGGGCAGGAGTGAGCGGCTCTGTAGTCGGTGGTTGAGCCACAGCCGGACGCATCAGTCCGAAACTGACACCAACGAGAAGCATCAAGAGTCGTAAGTTTCGATCACTTCGAAATGAGTCGCGCATGCCAATGTCATTCATCACTGTGTCTCGATAATCGGTCGTCTTGTGGGTGACCTATCAGATCGCAGCACCACAAAAAAACGGGGACAAACCGTTGACCGGTCGTCCCCGCTGGTGAGGTTTCGTTTTCATCAAGGATGGCTCGAATGCCCCTCCTCGTGAGCGTGAATCACGAATGTTACTCGTCGGTTTCGGAATCTGCTTCCTCTGCCTCGACAGCGTCGGACGACTCTTCTTCCGTCTCGCCCCCCCCCATCGAGAACAACGGGCCACTCGTGTCGCCCATGCCCCCCTTGAGTTCCTGAGTCACGGCTGCTCCGCCACCCGTCGATTCGACAGGCTCGATCGGAGCATCCAGTTTGCGGCTGAGGCCGATCTTGCGGTCGTCGATGTCCACCCGCAGAATCTTCACCTCAATCTCATCACCGACCGCGACCTCATCCTCGGGGTTGTCGACCTTATGCTCTGCAAGTTCCGAGACGTGCAGCAGGCCTTCCAGTTCATCCTCCAACTCGACGAACACGCCAAAGTTGGTGATCTTGGTGACCTTGCCAGTGATGATCGTGCCGGGTGCGAATTTGTCCGGGATGCGACCTTCCCACGGGTCCTCATCGAGTTGCTTGAGGCCGAGCGCGATGCGCTTGCGATCCTCGTCGACGGAGATGACCGTGCACTCGATCTCATCACCCTTCTTGAGCATCTCACTTGCGTGGGCGATTTTGCGGGTCCACGACATATCGCTGACGTGCAGCAGTCCATCGACTCCCTCTTCCAACTCGATGAATGCACCATAGTTGGTGAGATTGCGAACGGTTCCTTTGACCTTCGTGCCAACGGGGTATTTATCAGTGACGTCATCCCACGGGTTGGGCTGAATCTGCTTCATGCCCAAAGAGATTTCCTGTTTGTCCGTGTTGATGCCGAGCACCACCACTTCGACTTCTTCGCCGATGTTGACAAGGTCGCTCGGGTGATTGACGCGTTTGGTCCAGGACATCTCGCTAATGTGCACAAGTCCTTCGATGCCGTCTTCGAGTTTGACGAACGCACCATACGACATCACGTTGACAACCTCGCCCTTCACGCGGCTGTCGACAGGGTACTTCGATTCGACATTGTCCCAAGGCGAAGCCTCCTTCTGCTTGAGGCCCAGTGCGATCTTTTCTTTCTCGCGATCGATGTTGAGAATGACGACTTCGATTTCGTCGTCTATCTTGACCATCTCGGTGGGGTGGGAGATGCGTCCCCAACTCATGTCCGTGATGTGCAGCAGACCGTCGATACCGCCGAGGTCGACGAACGCGCCGAAGTCGGCGATGTTCTTGACCACACCCTTCCGCAACTGGCCTTCCTCGATCTCGTCCATCAGCTTGCGCTTCATCTCGGCTCGCTGATCTTCGATGAGCTTCCGTCGCGAGACGACGATGTTCCGCCGGGCATCGTCGATCTTGAGGATCATGCACTCGATGTCCTTGCCGATGTACTCGCCGATGTCGGGTGGACGACGAATGTCGACCTGCGAGGCGGGCAGGAACACATTGACGCCGATGTCGATCAGCAGTCCCCCCTTGATCTTGCGGACCACATTGCCGGTGACAACGTCTCCTTCCGCGTGCTCCTTGGTGACCTTTTCCCACTCCATCACGCGGTCGGCTTTGCGTTTGGAGAGCAGGATCAGTCCGTACTGGTCTTCAATCTCTTCCAGCAGGATCTGAATGGTGTCGCCCGGCTTGGGAAGTTCCTCGCCCTCTTCCCATTCGTCCAGTGTGACGATGCCTTCGCTTTTGTAGCCAATGTCGACCAACACCTCGTCGCCGTTGATGCTGAGGACTTGCCCGTCAATGATCTCGTTGACGTCGAAAGATCGCGATGTCGCGTCATACACGAGATCCATCTCGGACTCTGAGGGTGCGACTTCCTTCAGCGATTCGCCGAATGTCGCGTCCAGTTCTGCCTCGTCAACGCTGAATTCCCGAATGAGGTTACGATCGACCATGTTGAAGTAGTGAGACTCAAATGCGAATGTCGGCGATGACGGTCACGTCCGACACCCTGGAAGTAGGGAGAATCTGCCCGGTGATGACGCCAACGTCATCAATTCCCGACCGAGAGGAAACCCCGCATTTTGACCGCCAAGCGAGGACTATAGCAGAATTTCAACGTCAAGAGCCAGCGAGATTACCGTCTCGCTCGTCATTCGCAGCCGCGAGCGATAGACTCGCCGTTTTGCTTCATTTCAGCGAAATCGACGATGCTCACCGACCCGAATCGTGCTCTCCGACAGAAGCTCGCCGACTGGCGGCGGGCGGGAGTGACGCACGTTCCGCATGTCGAAATCCCGGAGCCGCCACCCCCCGCTGTCCCGTCTCGACCGTCCGCGGCGGTGGCACCCGACCGGCGTCACACCCCACCGTCCGAGCCGGCCGCGACGACATCCCCGCGACCGACTACTCCGTCTCTCATTCCCCCTCCTCGGGAGTTGCCTGTGTCCCCGTCCACTCTCTCACCGGCCGAGCGCGAGCAAGAACTGACCTCGATTTCGAAGACCGTTTCGATGTGTGTCCGCTGCGAAGAACTCGCCTCGACACGGACACAGACGGTCTTTGGGGTGGGCAACCCGGAAGCCGAAGTGATGTTCATCGGTGAGGCTCCGGGCGCCGATGAGGACGCCCAGGGGGAACCGTTCGTCGGACGAGCCGGAAAGCTTCTCAATGACATTATCGCCGCATGCGGATGGCAGCGGTCCGATCTCTACATCTGCAACATTCTTCGCTGTCGACCACCCGGCAACAGGAACCCGACCTCCGAGGAGGCTACCAATTGCCGCGAGTACCTCGACGGACAGATTCGCGTCGTCGACCCGGACTACATCGTCTGCTGGGGCACCGTCGCCGCCCATAACCTTCTCGACGAGACAACTTCAATTGGCAAGATGCGACAGAAGTGGTTCAAGTACGGTCGCGCAAAAGTGCTCTGTACGTACCATCCTTCTTATCTGCTCCGCAATCCCCCTGCGAAAAAGCCCGTCTGGGAAGACATGAAGTACCTGCTCGCCGAGATGGGGCTGAAACCGGCGAAATAGATACGAGTGGCGAGTGTCTTATGCACTCACTTCGCAGCCGCAGCAAACTGCTCTGCAAACTCAAGCACCCACAGGTCGATCATTTCGCGGAATGACTCGATGTCGATCTCTTCTAACCGTTGGTAATGATTGCGGCTGAAGGTCTCCTTGTTGCGGATGGTCGCTTTGCCGACGAGTTCGACGATTGGCACCGATCCGAGCGGACGGACAGTCATCTCCAGACGGCTGTAGAGAGTGTTGCTGCCCGAGCCCCGTTGGACACTGATGTCGTCACGCGTGATGCGTGCTCCCCAGCCTTCATCGTTCAGAATCGAGCCATATTCAAAACCGGGAAATCGGTCCGCGAGCATCTTCAGACATGACTCGATGTGATCGGAGAGGTCCAGGCGGCTTTGTGAATGAAGCGTCTTCAGCTCTTCCTCAGACATCGTTTTGGCCGCTTCGGCCTGCACGCGGGCATCGGCAGCCCGATTCCCGCGGCTGATCGCTCGTTCAAGCCGGTCCTGAAAGTCCATCAGCAATGTTTCGTTGAGGTGATCGTCGAGTCTGACTCAATCTTACGCGCGACCTCCAGAGCACGCAACGGGTCAACTTGCAGGTCTTGATGGCAGCCGCACGGGCGCGGGACAGCAATCGATCGGGCAGACATTGTGACTCGGACCGAACTGTCCGATTGCCTCCTGCGCCATGGACTCATCCAGCCGTTCGGCAATCAACTTGCGAAGCATCGACACGAACGTGGGATGAATTCCGACCGTCGGAGCACGCTCCATGTGCATGCCCAGTTCCTGACTGACTTTCGCGGCTTCATCGTCCAGGTCATAAAGTACCTCCATGTGATCGGACAGGAATCCGACCGGATGCGCGATGACGTTCTCGACACCAATCGCGTTGAGGTTCCTCAGGTGATCACAGATGTCCGGTTCGAGCCAAGGGTCCTGCGGCCGTCCACTGCGGCTTTGGTACACCAGTTGCCAGCGGTCAGCCGCAATTGCCAACTCATCTGCGATCAAGCGACAAGTCTCCGTGAGTTGCTCCTCGTAACGGCAGTGATCGGCCATCGATTTGGGAATGCTGTGTGCCGTGAACGCGATGTGCGACGACTCCTGAGTATCGACGGTGAACTTCTCGAGTGACCGTCGCACGCAATCGACATTGGCAGAAATAAAATCCGGATGGTTGTACCAGACGCGGAGCTTGTCCACCGCGGGAGCCTGTTTTCCGACCGCCTCCTGTGCACGGCCGATATCCTCACGATACTGACGGCAACCGGAATAGGAACTGAACGACGACAGCACCAATGCAATCGCTCGCTTCACACCATCGTCGATCATCTGCTGCATGGTGTCTGCAAGCATCGGGTGCCAGTTGCGGTTACCCCAGTAGACGGGGAGTTCGATGCCGTGCTCACGCAGTTCGGGCTTCAGCACGTCCAGCAAGTCCCGCACCTGCTGATTGATCGGGCTCACGCCATCGAAGTGATAGTAGTGCTCAGCGACCTCCAGCATCCGCTCACGAGGCACGTTTCGGCCACGTAACACGTTCTCCAGAAACGGAATCACGTCTTCCCGCCCCTCCGGCCCGCCGAAGCCGACGACCAGAATCGCATCGTAGGGATGGCTCACAGCTATTCTTTCGTTCTCAAGTTGATGAGTGAATGATTCCCACACGGGATGATAGACTGTCCGGCAAGTCACCGGCAGTGCGAGACAATTCGCCGTCAGACGTCATCCCTGTCCAATGTGTTTGTATGCCTCGACTGTTGATTGGCAACTTTGACTTCGAGCATACGCTGACACACGGCGGGCAGCAGTCGTCAGCCGCTCTACGCCGTATTGTGGCACAACTCGCATGTACCTGGGGCGTCGCGGCGGAGGATGGCGATGTCCTCTGGACGCCACAGCCCATTGACGAATCGTTCCTCGATCGACTGGCAGATGCCGGTTTGCCGCGATTGCGTGTTGCCTCGCAGACGAACAATATCCCTGATGGTCTCACGCTCACGCCGTGGGGTTGGACGCAAGACGTCATCAATGTGGGTCAGAAGCTGCATGCAGTCGTCGATGCCCCGCCCCAGCCCGTCGTTCGCATGCTGAATTCAAGATCATTCTCGTTCGAGCAGGAACAGCAATGCGGCCTCGGTCTCACTCGCTCCGCTCGCGTCGATTCGTTGTCGGAACTGATGACAGCCATTGAACCACTTGCGACCGGAATCGCGGGCTGGGTGGTCAAGGCCGAGTTCAGCAACTCGTCGCGTGAGCGGTTTGTGCATCGGAGCAACAGTCCGGTCGACGTCGAGGCATTGAAGATATGGGCGAAGCGACGACTCATGCCTGGCCAAGCACTCTTCATCGAGCCGTGGGTGCAGCGGCTTGATGAAGTTGGCGTGCAGATGACGATTCCTCGCGACGGCCAACCGAACATCGACGGCGTGACCCGATTGCTGGTCGACGACGCGGGACACTTTCAAGGTTGCGAGTTCACAGCGTCACTGGACCACGACCCGCTCTGGACTGAGGCACGTATCTCTGCTTTGGAGGTTGCGAGTGTCGCTCAGCGAATGGGCTACTTTGGACCACTCGGCATCGACGCCATGCGATATCGCACTTCCGGCGGCGAGGAACGGTTGCGTCCCTTGCAGGACATCAACGCACGCTGGACGATGGGGCGGCTCAGTCTCGGGTTGCGCCGACTCCTCGGCGAGCGGGGGACGTCAGTCCCCCGATGGGAAGCGGGAGTGTTTCACGTGAAACATTCGCATGCTATCGAATTGAGAAACAACGAATTCACGCACCGAATTTGAGTCACCTTGAGACATTGCGAGCGCCGTGACGAAAGGGGACTGAGGTCCCTCGCTCGCCAGGGAGATGACATGTCGACGATTGTCAAAGCACTGATCGCTATCCTGATGCTTCCAACGATGCTTTCGGCAAACGAATCGCAGCCGCACATCGTGTTGGTGATGGCAGACGACATGGGGTGGGGCCAGACCGGGTATTACGATCACCCAGTGTTGAAGACGCCGCACCTTGATGCGATGGCCACGAGCGGACTGCGGTTCGACCGCTTCTATGCGGGGGCACCGAACTGCTCGCCGACTCGTGCGACTGTGATGACAGGTCGCTCGAACGATCGCACGGGTGTGCACAATCACGGGTACCCGCTACGATTGCAGGAACAGACAATCGCACAGGCGCTGCGTGATGCCGGTTACGCGACGGGGCATTTCGGCAAGTGGCACCTCAACGGACTGCGCGGACCGGGGGCACCCATTCTGGCCAGCGATGCTCGTCACCCCGGCGTGTTCGGGTTCGACGAATGGTTGTCCGTCACCAACTTCTTCGACCGCAACCCGATCCTCAGTCACAGGGGAGAGTTCATCGAATTCGAGGGAGACTCGTCGGAGATCATTGTCGCAGAGGCACTCAAGTTCATCCGACAACAGGTCGACGCTCAGCGACCTTCTTTCACCGTCATCTGGTACGGCACGCCTCACAGTCCCTGGGTCGCGAGCAAAGCGGACCGAGCGGACTTCACCAACTTCAATGACACGTCCGAACACCACTACGGCGAACTCGTGGCGATGGATCGCAGCATCGGCACGCTGCGTCGAGGGTTGCGTGACCTCGGCATCGCGGACAACACGCTCGTTTGGTTCAACAGCGACAACGGCGGACTCCGCGGGATCACCCCGGACACGGTCGGCGGTCTGCGAGGATTCAAAAACACGGTCTACGAAGGCGGTCTCCGCGTCCCCGCGATCATCGAGTGGCCGGCTGTCATCACCCAGCCGCGCGTGACCGAGTTCCCTGCGGTTACGATGGACATCTTTCCCACCCTTGCTGACATCACCGACCTGCCGGACGACGTCATGCTCACCCCACAGGACGGCATCAGTCTGCGACCACTGTTCACAAAAGAACTGACCCGCCGCGAGAAGCCAATCCCGTTCCGCCACACCAATCGAGCGGCTCTCATCGACAACGAGTTCAAATTGGTCACGCTCAACGTCAACAAGGGCGAGTACGAACTTTATCACCTCAGCAACGATCCGCACGAAACCACCGACGTGTCAGACGAGTATCCCGACGTCGCTGCGGGATTGCGGTCGACCATTGAAGCGTGGAATGACTCTGTCGAGGACAGCGTCGCGAGGCGGGACTATCCCGAAGGCCAGGTTCAACCGCCCGACCCGGAGCCGCAATCCTGGAATGACATGCCTGCGTATCAGCCGTATCTCGACGTGTGGAAAGAACGGCCCGAATTCAAGTCGTGGCTCATGCGTTAACTGGCGGAATCGATCGATGTTTGGCGTTGACCCCGTGTGCAGGCGCTCGCCGTTGGCTCGCGGCTAACGTGCATGATGAGGACTGTTAGCCGGGAGGCAACGCCGACCGCGTGATGACCTTGACGGGTTTGCCCTCTCTCCGTCATCCTGCAAGCATGATGCTCACCCACTGACACAAAGGAGTCGCTGTCATGTTCCGTCCGCTCGTTGGTGTGCTGTTGACGTTGTGTGTGCTTGCTGCGGTGTTCCTGGCTTGGACACGAATGGTGTCTGTCGCTCATGCTGCGGATGAAGCGATCGGAATTGCCGATGCGGCAGTGCCGACTGTTGCTCAAGCTGATCCGTTTTCACAACCCACCGCATCACGGTGGACGAACCGAAAGTCTGAGATTCCCCAAAGGATGAGCATACCGATCACGTTTCACTCGGATGACCACGATCGGAACCAGTTGTTGGCAAACTACATCAGACTCGCAGCAAGGATGGCAGAGCGTTGGGGTGACGAGGAGTTGGAACGTCGAATGGTCGAGCTGACCGCTGAACTCAAGACGCAGGACACGGCCGCGGAGAAGGAACTCGACGCCGCGATTGAAACTCTCAAATCGGTGCTGGAAATGCACCCGGGGACTCCGGCTGCCGAGCAAAGCCAACGTGCCTTGGAGGCCATTGAGGGTGACGGGGCAGAGCCCGCTGCGGACGACACGATCGACCTCTTCTGACAACACCTGTCATGCTTTCGGCGCACTGACGGCACAGTCATTGGGTGGGAGTTGATTCGGTCGATCATCTAGCAAATCATGGCCGGACTCGGGTAGGATACAGTCTCGCTCAACCTGACCTGAGAACCAGTGCTATGTCGGACGCCATCCCTTCATCTCGACTGTTCGTCTCCCACGACGACATGCCTGCGGATGTTTGGGAACAGAACGTCTTGGGGAAGACACGGCTGGCGAATCATCTGGTACCGTTCTACGTGTTTGTGCCGGTCGTGATTGGACTGGCCGCGTGGGGACTGCTCTTGGATCATGTCTCGCCGTTGAGGTTCGGGCTGGCGTTACTCGCGGCCATTCCGCTGTGGACGATCAATGAGTACGTCACGCATCGGTTCGTGTTCCACTACGAAGGGAAGAGCGAGTTGACGCGTAAGCTCGTGTACACGATGCACACCGGACATCACGAGTACCCCAACGACAAACGGTTCATGCTGATCGGGCTGAACGTCAGTATTCCCAACACCATCATCACGGGCGTCCTCTTCTGGCTGATCGTCGGTGACCTGTGGACCGGGCTGCTTGCCGGCTGGCTGTGCTGTTACCTGTTCTACGACTGGCTGCACTTCGCCACCCATGTGTACAACTTCGACAATCGCATCTTCCGGCTGTTGAAGAAGCATCACATGCAGCACCACTTCAAATACAACGACAAGAACTTCGGCGTCGTCTCATCGCTATGGGACTGGATCGTCGGCACGAAACTCCGCAAACAACAGGTCGAATCCGAGTTGCCTACCGGGTCCAGCGACATGATCCCCGACGAATTGCAACGGCAGTAACCCCAGTGATTCAACGCCACACAGCTTGCCGAAGGTTGCATCTTGCGAATAGCAGGCCATCGCGACGCGGGCAACGTGTGATGCATACTTGGTCAATAAAGCTGTTGTCGATGAATGACGTTCGTGGGATTGCCCGATCCGCATCGTTTGCGGCGCGAAGCAACCCGACGATTCACACGGTGCGATCATTCTCCGAAGACTGTTGTCGTCTCTCGCTGGGCTGCACTGTTTAACAAGACAAGTCCGTTCGACAAATCAGGCTTCGATGGCACCGATGTCGACCGTCGTGTTCTTGATTCTTGAGAAACCTGTGCCACGTTGATCGTGGGTCAACGCAACCCCGCTAACGCTTGTGGCTGCCGAGTTGAGTCCATTGTCGATCGCCGGGCTGTTCGCGACCAGAAGATGGCTGAACGTTGGGCCGCCGTTGGCAGCGAGAGGATCGAGGATGCTGGACAACGGCAAGAAGTCAACGCCATCGTTGCCGACGATGTTACCGTTGACGCCGTCCGCCATGCCGCCGGCTGTCGCGGCGTCGCCAATGAGACTGTATCGGGAGCTGCCGGTGACAATGTTCCCGGCGAGATCACTTCGGGCAGTGCCGCTTCCAACGAGATTTCCAGCGACGATCGTATTCTTGAGAGTTGCGAGTCCATGGTTGAGAATCCCGCCGCCCGTGCCGGAGCTGGTATCGGAAGCGTTCGCCCGATTGTCGGCGATTGTCGCATTCGCGGTGATCAGATTCCCGTGGCTGACGATGCCACCGCCTGCGTCACCGGCTGTGTTGCCGGAGACCGTCGAATTGTCGAGTGTCACCGTGCCGCTTGTTGAGAGGACCGCGCCTCCGCTGCCATCTGTCATGTTGCCCCACAAACTGGCCTCAGTGACGGCGACCCGACCTCCGTTGTTGAACAGGCCTCCGCCTCCCTGATCGCCGGAGTTACCCAGCGCCCGGTTGTTGGCGATCGTTGTTCCTTGAGTAATTGCCAGGACGCTACCGGCCTGATGCCACAGTCCGCCTCCGTTTCGCGCGGCTGTGTTACCGGAGATCGTTCCTCCATATATGCCTACTCGCACCTGCGTCGTTCCGGTGACGTGAAGTCCACCTCCATCGCCCTGATTGGCAGCCCCTGCTGGACCAGCGATGTTATCAAGCAACGACATATTGAGTGCCATCAACCGTCCGTTGGCGATCTCAATGCCGCCACCCGCGCGGTTTGCTGTGTTGTTCGACAGAGTTGAGTTTTGGATGGTCGTGGTGCCGTTCGTGAGCAGCAGCCCGCCTCCGCTGCCAGCCGTTCCATTGGCCGTGTTGCTGTCGATTGTCGCTTCGTAGAGAACGAGTCGACCGCCATTGTTGAAGATGCCGCCGCCGCCCTGATCGGCTGCGTCTCCGGAGGCGGTGTTGCCAGAAACCCGGCTTCCACTCCGCACGAGCATAACGTTGCCCGACTGATGCCACAGTCCGCCACCTTCGAGTTCCGCGGAATTGTCTTCCACGAGTGAGTTGCGGATGTCAATCCGGCCGCTGTTCGTGCCGGTCACGTGCAATCCGCCGCCGCGCTCGGCATCGTTCTGACTCAACGTCGAGTCGACCAACCAGAATGGTCCGTTGATGACCTCAACGCCGCCGCCAACCCGGCTGGCCGAGTTCCCGGACACCGTCGAATTCCCTTCAATGCTCACCCCGCCTTTCACGACGAACACGCCACCTCCGCTCGCCTCGGCACCGTTAGCGACGTTGTTGGAAATGGTGACATTCAACATGGCCAGCCGACCACTGCTGTTGTAGATGCCGCCACCACCGTTGTCCGCCTCATCGCCTGAGGCTGTATTTCCGTCGATCCATGCGTTGCGGATGATCGTCACGGTTGGCCCCTGATTCCAGATTCCCCCTCCATTCTGTGTGGCTGAGTTACCACTCACGGTTCCTCGGTACATGGCTACGAGGGCGAGTTGCCCATCTCGTCCATGGACGTGCAATCCGCCGCCGTTGCCGTGATCGGTGGCCCCATCTGTTCCGGCCGTGTTCCTGTCGATCCGCACATTGTCGAGAAAGAGGTTGCCGGTCAGCATGTGGACGCCACCACCGTCAAGCTTGGCCGTGTTGTCGGTGATGAAGCTGTCACGGAAGGTGATGCTGCCGTCGTCAATGTAGATGCCGCCACCACTGCCATCGGCCTCGTTCTGCGAGATCGTCACACCGTCATTGATCGACAGGCGACCGCCTCCATGATAGATGCCGCCGCCGTGACTTGCCGCGTGACCGGCGGCTCGATTGCCTTCAATGACCGTTTGTCGGTCAATGACCACGGTACCGTTCTGATTCCATACGCCGCCGCCCTGCCAGCCGGCGTGGTTGTTGCTCATCGTGCCGCCAAAGTGGGAGAAGCGACTACTCGTTCCACTGAGATGCACACCACCTCCACTCCCGGTCCCCGTGGACTCCGACCCGACCGCGTTGGAATCCAGATGTGAGTTCGAGAGATGCACCCGACCGCCTGAGAATTTGATCCCACCGCCAGCGAAGCCGGCCGTGTTTCCCGAAACGGTGGAACCATCAATGGTCAATTCTCCACCCGTCGAGTAGATACCTCCCCCGCTCCCACGAAGTCCGTTCGCCACGTTTCGCATCACGGAAGCGTCCGTGAGCGCCAATCTTCCGCCGTAATTCATGATGCCACCGCCTCCGGGCGTCGTTGCGTCTCCTGAGACGTGATTGTCGGAAACGCTTGACCCGCTCCGCACAATCAAAGTGGACTCCTCTGAGTTCCAGATCCCTCCGCCATGTCGACCGGCCATGTTCCCGTTAACGACTGTGTTGACCAGCGTCGTCCTCGCAGCACCGGCTGCGTAGATTCCACCACCACTGACGGTCACCGAATTGTTTTGAATCACGAGGTCTTCCGTCTGTACATTTCCTCCATCGTTAAAGAGACCACCTCCGCTATTCGCGGATCCATTTTGGAGCGTCAACGATTGCAGTGTGACCTGATGCGGTCCGACGAATATCACCCGACCCGATGAATCTCCGTCGATCACAACCGCCGAGGGATCTCCCTCGGTGCCAAAAATCGTGACGCTCTTCCGAATCGACAGGTTCTCCTGATAGAACCCCGGACCGTCACTGGACAGATCATCGGTCACGTAGACGGTGACTCCGTCCCAACGAACGGCATCAATCGCCTGCTGGATCGTGGGAAAGGCGTTCAATCCCACAATACTGAACTGTGCCCCGGGCGTGTTTGGGTCAGCATCGGCGATCTCCGTTCCGTCTGCCTGTGTGAAGTTATCGTTCACATAGACAGCATCGTTGGCGATTGAGTGGTCACCCAGATTCTCATCGAGGACCGAAAAGACCGGCACGCCACTCTCGTTAAGACTGACCCCAACAAGACGCGTCTCGGAAACGGCCAGCAACGCGAGAGCCGCTCCGGGTTTCTCAAGCGATTGGTCATTGTCATAGGTTGCTCCAGTCCACCGTTGGAACTCACTCGTCCCGTCGACGTCGCGAACCGTGTAGAGCGTGTCTCCCAGCCAAGCGGCATCCGTAATCGAGTTTGCCAGTGACAACGTCTGTCGCTCAAGCGTCTGCGGATCGTGCATGAACCCCGAACCAAGGAGGACCACACTGCCGTCCGGTGACACCCGGACTGGACCAGTCATTCCGTGGCTGGAATGGTGTGGGGAATCGATGTCGAGGCCGAGACCTCCCTGAGGCACTCCCGGATAGGTTGTTCCGTTCTCATCGACGTTGCGGGAACGAAGATCACGAGGCGACCCCGAACTCTTGAGGTAGTAAACTTTCTGGTTGGCCTCGCTCCAAGCAGCAATCACCAGCCCCTCACGTCCATGGTCTGAATCAATCTGGGAGCCATTCGGGGCGAATGTCAGGTGTTCGTCTCCCGAACGGGCAACGAGATAGCGACCTGCAGCAACCAACCCGGCAGCGGCATAAGGAAGTGATGTGAAAGGCACCTCGTCTGGTCTCGCAGCATCCAGGTCCATCATCCGAA
>JAGQPX010000158.1 GCA_020426505.1 Planctomycetaceae bacterium
GCCACGAAAGGTCTCGATGACTCAACCAAGTCTCTTCGAACAGTTCGCTGCCCTGCACCCTCCTGTTCAACAGATGTTTTCTCCTCGACTCCTTGCGTGTAATGGTCTTCCCGCGCAGCAGCCTGGAATTGCAACTGAGCAAGAACGGCCCCACTTTTCAATACGGCGACAAGCTGGCTGCAGAGATAGACTCCAGCAGTGGGTAGAAAGTCCCGGTCATCATGGTGCCGTCTGGATTGGTGTTCTGAACTCGTGGAACACATTCGTTGTACAGGGCTGAAACACCATATTCAGATGACCAGTTTTTTTGACCCACTGCTGGCGCTGATCGCCTTGGCCACGGACAAAGAACTCGCGCGGTAGGTGAAGTTCCTGAAGGAAGAGAACAAGATTCTGGGATCACACATCCCAGGACAGGTGCACACGAAACCGGAAGAACGGAAACGGTAGCTGAATCGGGGGCGAGAGCTTGGCCGGGGAATCGAGGAACTGCTCACCATTGTCTCGCCGTCGACGTTCTACCGTTAGCTGCGGGATCAAGCGGGACGCAAACGGAAGGTGATCCTAGGTGTTCAATGCAAGCAGAGCGAACTGCGAGAACTGGTCATTCAAATCACCCGCACGACGGGATCCAGTTACACGAGCTTACCGTGTGCATATCAGCACGACGGACAGATTAGCGTGCACGCTGGTTCATCACCAAGGTGACGAGTCAGCTGCAATTGGATGGCTCAACGCACATTGCGTTGCAAGTTGCGATTGCAATGTGCGAAGGACTGCGATTGGCGCACGATTTGCGGCTCTTCGAAGCGGGCTGGTATAGCCCGTTGACGCCGGGTCAGGTAGCGGACCGCCGTGCTGGCTGGCAAGCGGATGTTTGTCGAATCCAAAGATGGATGAGAGTGCATTGATGGTATCTCAAACCCGATGGCGCCGTCACACGGTTCACACGCTTGGAATCATGTTCTTTGCGATTGGAGCCGTCATGCTCACGATCGGCGGTCTTGCAGACGATTCTGCGACGGCGGCGGTCGACACCCTCTCAGATGACAATGTCGAGGCACTGTTGAGTGACCTGGGGATTTCAGCGGTCGGTCGCAAGTCATTGGAAAAGGGCGAAACGCTGTTCACGCTGGAGGCTCACAATCGGCAAGTGGGTGTCGTTCATAACGCCAGATACAAGCAGTTGCAGTTCGTCGTGTTGTATGGCGGTGATGAAGACGTCACGATCGAAAAAGTTCGACAAGCGAATCGGTGGAATCGGACACAGCGGTTGTCACGGGCTGTTGTTCTCGACGGTGGCACGTGGGCGATTGCCCGCGACTTCAATTACCGGCACTCAGCCACGCGACAGGCCATCAGTTCTGCCTTTCGCCAGTTCGTGTCGACACTGCCATTATTTCGTACGTTCGTTGAGAGTGGTAATGTTCCGGAGGCTGATCACACACGCGGACCCAGCGGCAGTGTGTCGCCCGAACGTGTGGAGCAGGCATTGCAGCAGGCCGGAGCCGAGTCAGTGGACCTGATCGAAGCCAATGGAGATGTCCTGACGTCGTTCGCCCGCTTCGGAACAATCGCCGTTTCGGTTACACACGATCAACGGACGTCCATCTTGTCGTTGCGTTATTCGTATCGCAC
>JAGQPX010000159.1 GCA_020426505.1 Planctomycetaceae bacterium
GGCTACCGCTACACTTAAACCGGCGCCGCACTAGCAGATCCTGGGAAGCATTGCTCCGGAGGGTTCATCGAGTGGGAGTTCCTGTCCCAGCGTGCGCTGAGTGGTGACTGGTGAGACGCCGCGTTTCTTCACGACCCCGATGACCGTTGCTTGCTGAGAAACGTGCGACTTCCTCAGAGCCTCAACGACTTCGTCTCCGGAACCGGACTTCACAGCAACGACCATCGTCCCTTCACAGGCGATGTGCAGTGGATCGAGGCCCAGCAGTTCGGCTGCCCCTCGAACGTCGGGAGTGACGGGAATGGCCGGCTCCAGTATCGACAGCGTGTGTCCACAAGCTTGTGCCCACTCGTGAAAGACGGCTGTCACACCTCCTCGGGTGGCGTCTCTCATGGCTCGAACGACGTTATTCGTTACCGCGAGGAGTCCAGCATCTCGAAGTTGTTTCACGGGGTCGATGAGGCTGGTGCAGTCTGTCTCAGGCGGTGGGGTCAGTCCTAACTGCTCTCTGGCAACGAGGATCGCAATCCCATGCCGACCGATCGGGCCGGTGACGATGAGTTCGTCACCAGGTTCGAGTGTCTCTGGACCGAGTGGAGTCGGCGCGAGCGCACGCCCAATCCCACTCGTCGTGATGAACAGACCGTCAGCCGTGCTGGAAGGGACAACCTTCGTGTCTCCAGCGACGATGCGGACTCCCGTCTCCCGAGCAGCAGCAGCGGCGCTGTCCAGGATGCAATCGAGAACTGGAATCGGTAAGCCTTCTTCAATGATCAAAGACAGGCTGATCCACAGGGGCTGCGCTCCGGCGACGGCGAGGTCGTTGACCGTGCCGATGACCGACAGTTGACCGATATCACCCCCAGGGAAGAAAAGTGGAGAGACAACAAAGCTGTCGATTGTGAAGACGAGGTCGTGTTCAATCTGCTGCAACAGGGCCGCATCCGGCGGGGCGATTGACGCCTCACTGCCGGAAAAACGTGGGAGAATGTGCTCCTCGATGAGCTGACGCATTAACCGGCCGCCCTCCCCGTGCGCGAGAGTCACTCGATCGGCGTTGTCACCCAGAGTGATCGGGCAGCCAAGTTGCCAGGCGGTTGATGTCATCGAAAGGGATCACACGGTTCGTTGATACTTGAAGTAGGCGGCACAGGCCCCTTCGGCGGAGACCATTGGGGCGCCCAGGGGAGACTCGGGCGAGCATCTCGTTCCAAAGGCGGCGCATTCGACCGGCTTGATGAGGCCGGTGAGCACCTCGCCGCTGCGGCACTCGTTCTGCGGACAGGCCCCCGTGATACAGGCTGCCGCCGTTTCAGATAACTGAACCAACGGTGGCGCAATCATGCAGCCCATTTGCTCAGACAACTCAGCAAATCGACGTGCGGCATCGAAGTGACCGAACTCGGACCGCAAGCGGTATCCACCTTGTGGGATCACGCCGAGTCCTCGCCAAGGACTGTCAGCGACCTCGTAGACCTCGTCCATGAGTTGCTGCGCGGAAAGGTTCCCCCTCCGCTGAACGCTGCGGGCATACCGATTCGATACTTCACATCGATCAGATTCCAATTGCCTGACGCATTCCAGGATCCCGTCCAGCAAGTCGAGAGGCTCGAATCCTGTCACGACGACGGGCGTCGAGAATTGATCGGCGAAGTTGTTGTATTCTTCGAAGCCCGTGATGGTGCAGACGTGTCCCGCAGCGAGAAATCCCTCGACGCGGCAACCCGGAGACTGCATGATCGCCTCCATCGCCGGCAGCACGCGCACATGAGCAACGATCAGACTGAAGTTTTGCAGGTCCAATTCCGCAGCCTGTTTCACTGCGAGAGCCGTCGTCGGAACGGTCGTCTCAAATCCGACTGCGAAAAAGACGACGTGCCGATCGGGCTGCGTTCTTGCGAGTTCGACGGCATCTAAAGGGGAGTAGACGATCTTTACGTCCCCTCCATCCCTGCGGACGTCGAGCAAAGTGCGACTCGATCCCGGCACTCGGAGCATATCGCCAAAACTGGTCAGAAGAACATTCGGCTCCAAGGCCAACGTTTGAGCGAAGTCGATCGCCTCTGCAGGCGTCACGCAGACTGGACATCCGGGACCATGAATCAATTCGACAGAGTCATTCAGTGCGGCTGCAATTCCGTGACGCAAGAGTGAGTGAGTCTGCCCTCCGCACACCTCCATCAACACCCTTCGCTGAGTGGTCGTCCGACGAATCTCGCCCACAAGACTTCGGGCCATCTGAGGGTCACGAAACTCATCCAAGTGCTTCACAGCTGCGACTCCGAGTCCTGGTCAAGTTCACCGAGTCGAGCCAGATCGGCGAGCGTCTGTTGTGCGTGCTGCTCGTCGACGCGGCTGATGGCAACCCCCGCGTGCACAATCACATAATCACCGACCTCGGCCTCGGCAACGCACGCCATGTGACAGGTCCGACGCACCCCATCGAACTCAATCTCTGCTTGAGCAAACGTCGCGTCACGATCAATCCAGCGAACGATTCGTCCGGGAACGGCAAGGCACATTTCACAGTCCTCCGTCACTGACATGAGTGTGAACACCCATTTCGCTCTTGAGCCACGCAAGGCCGATCACAAGTTGACCGGCAGCGAGTCCGCCATCGTTCGGAGGAATCCGACGATGCAGTCCCACCTCGCGATCATCGGCTTGCAATTCATTGACGACCTGTTCGGTCAGCCATCGATTCTGAAACACACCGCCGCTCAGGACCACCGGCAAGTCGAATTGATGGCACACTTTGACGATCGCGGTAGCGAGACCCCGATGGAACCGGGATGCCATGACGTCTGGTGAGACATCGTTCGATCGGTCCGCCAGCAACTGCCGCATCATGGGACGCCAGTCAAGTTGCAGCGGTGACGTCTCCTGAAGTGCGATCTCGTATCTCCCGGTCGCCGCAGGATTCAACGCTGACTCAAGCCGCATTGCAAGTTGCCCCTCAAAGGCAGCGTCAGAGATCCCCAGAATCAGGGCAGCCACCCCATCGAAGAGTCGACCTGCACTCGTGGTCACCGGCGACAAGCGATCGTTGGGCGCAATGGATATGACCGATGAGACCGCCGATTCGTCGAGACCGAGGGCTACAAGGGTTTGCCGGGCCTCGTGCTCACTTACGACGTCCATCAACAGAGACGCAGTCACTCTCCAAGGATGACGAATAGCAACCTCACCTCCCGGCAGACGGAACGGCCTGAGGTGGGCAACGCGTTCAAATTGGCCGACTGTCGCTCGCAGGAACTCACCTCCCCAGATGCTGCCATCGACACCATAACCAGTGCCATCGAACGCCACGCCTAGGACATCGCGTTCCAGCCAATCGTTCTCTACCATGCCACTGACGACGTGTGCGTGATGGTGCTGGACTGCAAGCGTGCGGCAGCCATGCGATTGTGCCCAGCGAGTTGTGAAGTAGTCAGGGTGCAGGTCATGCACCACAACATCCGATTGGCAGGCATACAGGCCCTGCAATTCGTCGATGTGTCTGACGAACCGTTCACGCATGGCGAGAGACTCCATGTCACCAAGGTGAGGTCCGAGCACAGCCTGTGCACCGTTGAACAGAGCCACTGCAGACTTCTGATGGCCGCCGACTGCGAGGACCGACGAGCCTTCACACGCCTCTGCGAATCGACTCACACCTCTCAACTGAGAGGGAGCGAAACCTCGTCCATTGCGAATTGTTACGGTGCGACCGGTCATCGGTCGCAAAACGCTATCGTCGATCGGATGGACGATCTCCCGGTTGTGATGCACCCAAAGGTCGGCAACATTGTCGAGTGAGCTTTCAGCTGACTTCGGTATGACGGCTAATGGATCTCCTTCGATATTTCCGCTGGTCACGACCAACGGTCTCTGGGCCTGATTCAGCAGCAGCCAATGCAAACCGGTCGTTGGGAGGAAAAGGCCTACTTCATTGAAGCCTGGATGAATGCATTCGCTGAGTGAAGTCGATTTCCGAGCGGGAACCAGCACGATCGGACGCGTTGATGAACTCAGTGCTTGACGATCAACGGGGGTCAACTCGGCCAACTCTCCAGCCTCCACGAGCGATCGGACCATCACCGCCAGCGGCTTTGCTGGACGACGCTTTCGCTCTCTCAGCCTCTGCACGGCTTCCGCGTTTGTGGCATCCACGATGAGTTGATACCCCCCCAATCCTCGCAAGGCGACAATCCGCCCCTCACGGATCGTTGCTGCAACCTGATCCCAGACCGGGGTTGATTGATCATCACGAGGGCTGATCCAGAGGCTTGGACCACAATCGGGACAGACATTCGTTTGAGCATGGAAGCGGCGATCTGATGGATCTCTGTACTCGGCCCTGCATCGTTGACACAGTAGGAATGGCTCCATTGTCGTCCGACTGCGGTCATACGGCATCTCATCGATGATTGAGTACCGAGGTCCACAGTCGGTGCAACTGGTGAACGCATACCACGCGCGTCGATTCGCGGCCTCAGACATCTCACGGAAACAGGCCCCGCACGTGGCGAGATCGGGAGGAATCGTCGTCGAGAGCGGGCCGTTGGTTGATGACGCGACGATCTCGAAGCTCCGCAGATTGAGTGGGCGAGTTGGTGCCCATGAAACGGATGCGATCCTGGCTTGCGCGGGCAGGCTGTCGAGCAGACGTCTGCGGAAGTCACTGATCTCTGAGTGCGTCCCTTCAAGGTGCACCTCAACGCCATCGACCGAATTCTGGACAGTGCCTGCAACTCCGGTCATGCGTGCGAGGCGGGCAACTGACGGACGAAAGCCGACACCCTGCACGTCTCCCTGCACGGTCAGTCGTCCCGCAACAAGAGTTGGGATGTCAACCGTCATTCGTGACTACTTTTTTGTCATCGACACGCGAATGTGGTGATTGCAATGCATTTCGCTCAGTTTCAAGAAAGGTGCACCACGCTTCGATCCCATCCTCGGTCAGTGAGCAGACGGGGAACACGTTCAACTCCGGCTGAATCTTTCTCGCATCCTGAACGGCCGCATCGACGGAGAACGGGACATGTTCAAGCAGATCGGTTTTGCTGATAACGAGTGCCTGACTTGTCCTGAACATCTTGGGGTACTTCCCTGGCTTGTCGTCCCCTTCCGTCACACTCAGCAGGACAACACGGACATGCTCGGCCAGATCGTGAGACGCGGGACAGACGAGATTGCCAACATTCTCGATGAACAGAAAATCGAAATCCTGCGAGCCGAGCTTCGTCAATCCCTGTTTGACAAGCGGAATCTCGAGGTGACATGCCCCTCCCGTCGTTAACTGCTCGACGGGACAGTGCGGCGCCAGTCGCTGGGCGTCTCGATCGGTCGCCAGGTCGCCGACCAGTACGGCCATCCGATGCTTTCCTCGCCAGTATCGGGCTGTCGCTTCCAACAGGCTCGTCTTGCCCGCTCCGGGCGAGGAAAGGATGTTGACGACCAGCGTCCCGCGCTCAGTGAACGCTCGCCGCATCTCGTCTGCCTGCCGGCGCAGTTCTGCTTTGATGTCACGCTGCACGGGAACCGTAACCGTCGTCATGTCATGTCCTCACTTCGCATCCACTTGTGACTTCGATATCGACGTCGATCAGACGGAACTCGTCGCCGCCGGTGACCCGAATGCGTTGTGACTCGCAGTCACGGCAGACGAAGCGAAACAGCTTGATGTCGAACTCGACGTCGCATTCCAGACAAATGGCAGACAACGGAACTTCGTCGATCACGAGTTGTGCTCCGCGGCAGAGGCTATCTTCGATCAGTTGCTCAAAGGCCAGTTCGACCAACACCCGCTCGACACCTGCCAAGGGGCCCATCTCCACATGAATCGTCTTGACTGCATCGCCGTTGTGTTCCAAGAGGAGTTCGCTCACTTGGCGGAGCAACGATCGGACAAGGGACATCTCATGCATGCGACGCTGCTCCTTGCGGCATGGTCCCCATCACCTCCTCGATCTCACCCAAGACTTGTTCGACGACACATGGGAGGCGAAGCTCGACATCGAGGGAGACGTCAGCGAAGGCATCGAACTGATGTCCAGGGACACCAAGGACAATCACTCGATCCGGAAGTGTGCCGAGCTTTGCCGCCAGTTCCAGCACCGCTGGCAGGCCAAATGTGTGACTGTTCGTTGAGCGGACCTGCTCGATCTCATTCGTCGGCCACTCCCACCGATGAATGGTTGCAATGATCGGGGCACTGCCGAGTTGCTCGAAAGCGTCGCACACCAGCAGGCACCTCACACCTTCCAACCAATCGAGGAGCTGACTCGGAGTGGATGCCTGACGGATGCTGAGGCAAGGGTTCGATGCTTCTCGCAATCGATCTGCGACTTTCCAGCCGATCTGGTCATCACCGTGTGGGCTGCCGATCCCCACGAAAAGTGTGTGCTGACCGCTCATCGCGAATCCCCACGGTCGATCGTCAACTTCAGAAAGTGAGTCGAGCAACTGATGCATGGGTCGTAACAACGGATCAGACGCTCACAGTCGAGGGCAGTTTGATCGTCATCGTCGTCGATCACCCGTGGCAGCCAGTCGCGGAGGTCCTCTTCGATCTGCTGCTGGTTCTGTGAGGTCGGAGGCACAATCTTGGCAAATGTGATCTTCCCTTCGCGATCCACTTCGTACCGATGGTAGATCAGTCCACGCGGTGCTTCAGTCGCTGCACATCCGAATCCTGCATGATGAGTGTACTCGATCCGCGAGGGTCGCATTGGGCGATAGTCACGAATGATGTCCATCGCCTCCTCGTAGGCGTGAACGAGTTCCAATCCTCGTGCAACGATGGCCTGAAACGGATTCCAGCAGGGCCAGTCGATGTCGAGTTCGTCGGCCAGTCGCCGCGCACGAGGCGACAAATGATCGAGACTGAGATTCACCCGAGCCAGCGGTCCGACGTGATAGCTCGCGTTGCTTCCCTGTCGAACTGAATGCAGAGCGGTCGAGTGTGCGACGTGATGCTCTTCAAAGTGTTGCTCATACTCACGGACATCGATTGACAATCCACTCGTGGAAGCCACGTGACCCTCATTCATGGCATACTCGTCCGGGTGCTGGAGAGCGACCATGTCATAAGGACGGGCGAAGCCAGGGAAGTCCAGTGTGGCGACCCAGCGGGTCGCTTCGATGGCGGCCTCGAGTCCCCACTCGTAGTCGGGAAGCAGTTTGGTGAGGTCGTCCTTCTTCGGTGCCCGGTAGAAGCCGCCGACGCAGACGTTGATTGGATGAATGGCCCTGCCGCCGAGCACCTCCAGTAACTCATTGCCATGCTTCTTGAGCCGCAGTCCGCGATTGACCTCGTCCGGGAACTGAGCGGCCATGTCGGCGACGCCATTGAATCCAAGGAAATCCGGGGCGTGCAACAGATGCATGTGCAACGCATGACTCTCAATCCACTCGCCGCAATAAAGCAGCCGCCTCAGTCGTCGAATCTCAGGTGAGATGGTCACGCCAAGAGCGGCCTCCAGGGCATGAACCGCACTCATCTGATAGGCCACCGGACAGATGCCACAGATTCGGGCAGTGATGTCGGGCACCTCCTCCAGTCGACGCCCGCGCAAGAACGCCTCGAAGAATCGTGGTGGTTCGTAGATACTCAGCTTCACGTCCTGCACGGTGTCTCCGTCCAATTGGACGTACAACCCACCCTCCCCTTCGACACGGGTCAGTGCTTCGACTTTGATGGTACGATTCGACACAGAAACGATGTCCTTGACGGGTTGTCAGGTCAATGCCTCAACACGATTGCTTTCATCACGGAACGGCTCAGCCCCGGAATTGAAGTTCCTGAGCAACTGCACGACGTGTGCAGGAGCGGCCCCTTCACCGATCAGATGGTCCGTCAGGCTTTGGGCGTGAATCTGCTTCGCCGGTCCGTAACAGCCGTAGCACCCTCGGTTGTAGGTCGGGCAAATGGCACCACAACCCGACTGCGTCACCGGCCCCAGGCAGGGCTCCCCCGTCGCAACTGTGATGCACACGTTTCCACGCTGCTTACAGTCCATGCAGACACTGTGAGTTCGCGTCCGAGGCTTGCGACCGGCGACCAATGACTGAATCACTTCGATCAGTTGATACTGGTTGATCGGGCATCCCCGGAGTTCGAAGTCGACCTGCACGTGATCAGCAATCGCGGTTGATGTCGCCAGTGAGCTGATGTACTCCGGACTGGCATACACGGTGCGAATGAAGTCGTCACAGTCAGCCCAGTTCCTCAGCGCCTGAATTCCGCCCGCCGTCGCACAGGCTCCGATGGTGATGAGAAAACTCGACTGACGACGGATGTCCTGAATTCGCTCTTGATCGTGAGGAGTTGTGATCGAACCTTCGACGAGGGCAACGTCGTACGGACCATCCTCGATATGGCTGGTCGCCTCAAGGAAGTAGGTAACATCGACTAATCCGAGCACGTCGAGCAGGTGGTCTTCTGCATCCAGGAGCGAAAGCTGACACCCGTCGCAGGAGGCGAACTTGAAAACGCCGAGCTTCGGCTTTCCGGCTGAGGTGCTCATCAGAATCCCTCCACTTTCAGCAACGAGGCGACGCGATCGTATCTGATGACCGGCCCATCCTTGCAGACAAACGTCGGACCGAATTGACAGTGACCACACAGTCCAATCGCACAGTTCATGTTTCGCTCGAGCGAAACCCAGATGCGATCCTTCGGGATTCTACGACCAAGTGCCGAGCGTGCTGTGTACCACATCATGACTTCCGGCCCACAACAGAGGACCGAAGTCTTTTTCGGATCGGGCACCGGCATTCGATCGAGCAATTGCGTCACAACGCCAACGTTTCCCTGCCAGGCCTGCGACGAGCGGTCGACAGTCGTATTCACGTTTAGGCCCCGCAACTGCCAGTCGTCGTACTCAGACGTGTAGAGCATGCCGAATGGGTTGCGGGCTCCGTAAAGCAGTGTGATGTGGCCGAACTCCGATTTCCGGTTGAGGAATTCGTAGATCGCAGGACGGAGCGGTGCGAGTCCAATTCCTCCAGTGACAATGACCACATCACCCCCGGCACAATCGTCGATCGGCCAGGAACTGCCGAAGGGGCCCCGCAGACCGAACGTTGACCCCACGTCGGTACGCGCCAACTCTCCGGTCACATTGCCGGCAATCCGCACGGTGTGATCGAGTGTCCCCTGGGCACTGGGGTCGCTGCTGATCGAGATCGCGGCTTCCCCGACTCCCGGCAGGTACAACATGTTGAATTGACCGGGAAGGAACGAGTAGGAATCTGCTGTGTCTGCATCAGCGAATTCCAGATGATAGGTCGCCACTCCTTCGACCTCGTCGGTGATGCTGACGATCCGCACCGTATGAGCGAGCCAGGGATCAACCACTTGAGAGGGACATGCAACGGTCCTCATGTGGCTCCTCCCGTCGCACTGGCACTTCCATCGCCACGTATGGCAGCGACTTCTTCGGTCAAATCAATGCCGACCGGACACCATGTGATGCACCGCCCACAACCGACGCATCCACTTGTGTCAAACTGGTCATGCCACGACGCCAGTTTGTGAGTCAACCATTGCCGATAGCGATGCGAAATCCTGTCGCGCGTCGTTCCGTGACTCATGTACGAAAAACTCAGATTGAAACACGAGTCCCAATGCCGTTGTCGTTCAACCGTCTCGCCTGACAGATCGGCCACCTCTTCGACGGAGCTGCAGAAACAGGTGGGGCAGACCATCGTGCAGTTCGTACACCCGAGACAACGGTCGCCAATCTCCTCCCAACGCGTGTGAGAGAGATTCGTCAGTAACACATCCCGGATTCCCTCCGTGTCGAGATGTCTCGTCTGCTGGTCGACGGCCTGCTGGCGAACAGAGTCGGCCTTCGTTATTTGCGCAGACGTGAGATCCTGAGTGGCGAGTCCGGCAACGAGCGACTCCCCTTCCTTGCTTCCTGACTCGATGACAAAGCCGTCCTCCAATTCGGTGAGTGCCAAGTCATAGCCAGAGGTGCATCTGGGGCCTGTGTTCATCGACGAACAGAAGCACGTCGGAGCTGCCTGCGTGCAGTTCACGGCGATGATGAAAGCATTCCTGCGTCGTGCTGCATAGACGGGATCGACGTACGTCCCTTCCGTGAAGACTCGATCCTGGATGCCGATGGCGGCCAGTTCACACGCCCGGACTCCGAGGAATGCGAACCGGGTTGAATCCGGTTCGGGTGTCCGCGCTTGCCACCCTGCCTCCGTCTTCTCCGCAGAGGCAACCGTTGTCAGTGGTGGGAACAGATATTTCTTCCAGGAATGTGGTCCAACAACAAAGCCAAAGCAGGCGTCATCACCACGCTTCTGCAAGCGGTACTTGCCCGGTTCCTGCCGATCGGTCCATCCTCGTGGAAGTTCGTCGACGGAGGCGATCTCATTGTAGACGATGGCTTCCTGGTCAATCGTTGGTCCGACGACCGTGAATCCATCGTTGCGCAGCAGGTCAATCAGCGACTGAATTTCGCTCTTGGGGAGGAACATCTCCTTGCCGGATAGTTGCTGATTGATCATCCGATGTTGCTTTCAAGCCTCGATATCTTGGTCTTCCTCAACAGGATGCGATTCGACTTTGACTGATTCAATGCGATCCCTCATAGAAGAGATCGAGTAACTGAAGACGCGAGGCCACAAGTCGATGAGAGATGGCCTTGGCCAGTTCTCTCATCAAGGGATAACCCACATCGTGGTTCGTCTGGCAGAGTTGAAGGAGTGCGTCGTCGGGAAACGCGATCACTTCCGTTTCCTCCAAGGCAACACCGGTGGCCGTCGCTCCCTGATTGCCGACAAGGGCCGACCAGGCCAGAACATCACCGGGCCCAAGTGTCATCACCCGTACCTGACCACGACCGGGGACAAACATATCCAGCCCCACATGGCCGCTGGCGATCAGGAACAACTCACTGCAACTTTCACCTTCCCGGCAGAGAAATTGCCCTGATGCAATTGTTCGTTGACTGGCAATCCCTGCGAGAGCCTGACGTACCTCTTCAGGCAACGTTGAAGTGAACTGCAAGTCGCCGATCTGGTCCGTCAGGTCGATTAGCATGGGCGTCTCCGTGATGTCGGCCTCTGTCTGGACGAGATGCGGGAAATCGGCATCGCGCGAACCGAAGGCGTCCACCTCGGGCGATGACGAATGCAACATCGTGCGTTGCCGCTCATTGCAGAACTCCAGATCGGATACTTCGGGTGAGCAACAATCAGGCCATTCTTGGGACGCCTTCCGACAATTAGACAGCAAGAATGACGGATTTGGAAATCCGTCCTCCGAAAAACTGCCACCCTCTTCGAGTGATGAGCAGACGAAGTGACAGCTTGCGACAAGTCGGGATGCATGCGAGCGTCACAGTCATCACGACGGAGCGTAATGACGACTTTCGTGGCGTCGCTACCTCGGACATCCTCTTGCCGTCAGGGCTGTGCGGGACTGCACATTGCTGCTGTGCATGTGCGAATTCGCTCGCAAGTGTTCATGTCTGTCACAACGTTTGTACCTTGATCTACTTTCAACTCACGAGAATCCTAAGCAACGATCTTCATGGCACGTCATTCGCCATTCAACCGCGACGAATGTGAAAAAGTCCGTCCAGTGCCTCGTTGACGCAAATACGGACTCGGCCACGCTGACGATTGACCTCTGGAGAGTGAGCCCCCCGATGGCACAGACGCCCATCACGGTTGACGGCAACGAAGCGGCAACACGAATTGCGTATCAGTGCAGCGAGGTCGCAGCCATCTATCCGATCACGCCCGCCTCTCCAATGGGTGAGTTGGTCGATGCCTGGTCAAACGCAGGGCGCAAGAACATGTTCGGGACGGTCCCTCGCGTCATCGAGATGCAGAGCGAGGGAGGGGCGGCCGGCGCTGTTCACGGATCGCTCCTGGCAGGAGCTTTGACGACGACGTTCACTGCGTCGCAAGGTCTGCTGCTGATGATCCCGAACATGTTCAAGATCGCCGGCGAGTTGACGCCGACGGTCTTTCATGTCGCTGCCCGTTCGATCGCCACACATGCGTTGTCAATTTTTGGTGATCACAGCGATGTGATGTCAGCCCGAATGACCGGTTGGGCCATGCTGGCATCGTCATCGGTGCAGGAAGCACATGACCTCGCGTTGATCGCTCATGCGGCGACGCTCAGATCACGTGTGCCGTATCTGCATTTTTTTGACGGGTTTCGCACATCTCATGAACTGAATTGCATTCACGAGATTCCCAAGGACGTCATCTCGGCCATGATCGACCGGGAACTCATCAGGGCTCACCGGGAGCGAGCACTAAATCCGGATCGACCCGTGCTTCGCGGATCGGCGCAGAATCCGGATGTGTTTTTTCAGGCTCGCGAGGCGATCAACCCATTCTACGACGGCTGTCCGGACATTGTTCAAGAGACGATGAATCAGTTCGCCGAACTGACAGGGCGGCAATACAAGCTTTTCGAGTACGTCGGAGCCGAGGATGCCACGCGCGTTCTCATTCTGATGGGGTCCGGGGTTGGTGCGGTTGAAGAAGCGGTCGAACGTATGAATACGACCGGAGAGAAGGTCGGCGTTCTGAAGGTGCGGCTTTACCGACCGTTTTCGGTCGAGGCATTCGTTCAGGCTCTGCCAGTGACAACCGAACACATCGCCGTGCTCGATCGAACCAAGGAGCCGGGTTCTGTCGGCGAGCCGTTGTTTACCGATGTTGTGACTGCACTGGCCGAGCATTGGAACCAACATGCAGACGGTCGGCCAATGCCTCAAATCATTGGTGGCCGATATGGGCTCTCTTCAAAGGAATTCACGCCTGCGATGGTGTTGTCCATCTTTGAGGAGTTGAAGCAGGACGAGCCAAAGCGGCGGTTCACTGTCGGCATTAATGACGACGTCACGCATCTCAGTCTGGACTACAATCCCGAAGACTGGCGAGAGCCGAAGGATGTCCGCCGTGCAGTCTTCTACGGACTGGGAAGTGACGGGACGGTTGGAGCGAACAAGAACTCGGTCAAGATCATCGGCGAGAACACGCCACTATTTGCACAGGGGTACTTCGTCTACGACTCGAAAAAGGCCGGCTCGGTCACCGTTTCTCATCTCCGGTTCAGCGAGCGGCCAATCGAGTCGAGTTATCTGATCGAGCAGGCTAACTTCGTCGCCTGCCATCAGTTTCAGTTTCTGGAATCACGGGATGTCCTGTCACTGGCTGCTCAGAATGCGACGTTCCTGCTCAACAGTCCGTACGGACCGGATGACGTCTGGGACAATCTTCCGGCAGAAGTGCAAACACAGATCATCGAGAAGACACTGAGACTGTTTGTCATTGATGGTGACCGCGTCGCCCGGGAAGCTGGCATGGGTGGGCGTATCAACACGGTGATGCAAACCTGCTTTTTCGCATTGGCCGAGATCCTCCCGATTGATGAGGCGACTGATGCCATCAAGCAGGCGATCCGCAAGACCTATGGAGCCCGAGGAGAAGCTGTCGTCCGTCGCAACGAGGATGCCGTTGACAGTGCTCTAGCTGCGCTGCATGAGGTGTCGATCCCATCGTCAGTGACATCCAAACTGCATCGTCGATCACTGATTCCGGAGCATGCTCCCGAGTTCGTTCAAAGAGTCACCGGCCTGATGTTGGCAGGTATGGGTGACAAACTGCCGGTGAGTGCAATGCCGGTCGACGGCACATTTCCGACCGGGACTGCTCAGTTTGAGAAACGACGTATCGCAGCGTCCATTCCCATCTGGGATCCTGACATCTGCATCCAGTGCGGACTCTGTGCCCTTGTTTGTCCGCATGCGGCCATCCGCTCTAAGGCATACCCCACTGAGTCGTTGAACGGCATCCCGGATGGATTCAAGTCGCTGATGTGGAACGGAAAAGAGCTTTCCGAGTTCAGCATGACGATTCAGGTGGCTCCTGATGACTGCACCGGATGCAGCGTCTGTGTAGACGTCTGCCCGGCCCGCAGCAAGGAGGTCGCCCGTCACAAGGCGATCAACATGGAGCCGGTGCTTGAGCATGCAGATCGCGAACGGGCAGCCTTCGATTATTTCCTCACACTGCCTGAGATTGATCGCACGAGCATTGAGCATGACAAGGTGAAGGGGTCGCAGCTTCTGCAACCCTTATTTGAGTACTCGGGTGCCTGTGCAGGGTGCGGGGAGACACCGTATCTCAAGCTGATGAGCCAGCTCGTCGGAGATCGGCTGCTGATCGCGAACGCAACGGGGTGTTCGTCGATTTACGGCGGCAATCTGCCGACAACCCCATGGGCGACAAACGCCGAAGGACGCGGGCCTGCGTGGGTCAATTCGCTTTTCGAGGACAACGCCGAGTTCGGTCTGGGAATACGGCTGGCGTTGGATGAGCAGCAACGATTTGCTGAGGTACAACTTCAACGCTTCGCGAGCGAACTCGGCGACGATCTCGTCAGAAAGACCGTCGAAGCAATTCAACAGTCTGAAGCCGACATCATTCAACAGCGCGAACGGGTTCGGCAGATCAGGCAGCGGATGCAAGGGATCGACGCCGCCGATGCCCGGCTACTGGTGAGCACGTTGGATGCGCTCGTTCGTCGCAGCGTCTGGATCGTCGGCGGGGACGGCTGGGCCTATGACATCGGCTTTGGCGGACTTGACCATGTGCTCGCCTCCGGAGAGGACGTCAACATTCTCGTGCTGGATACACAAGTCTATTCCAACACAGGGGGACAGGCGTCAAAGGCCACTCCTCTGGGGGCCATCGCGAAGTTCGCCGCAGGTGGCAAGCCCAGCCGACGCAAGGATCTCGGAATGCTGGCGGTCGATTACGGCAGCGTCTACGTCGCACAGATTGCGATGGGGTCACAGCCATTACAGACCCTCAAGGCATTCCATGAGGCGGAGTCATATCCGGGAACATCGTTGATCATCGCCTACTCTCCCTGCATCGCGCATGGCATCGACATGTCTCAGACGATGAGTCACCAGAAGGACGTCACCGGCAGCGGGTTCTGGCCCCTGTTCCGGTATGATCCTCGCAATGCACGAGACGGAGAACACCCTTTCCGTCTCGACAGTCGGAAACCGAAACTGTCCTTCCGAGACTTTGCCATGAAGGAGGCCCGCTTTGCCACTCTGGCCCGCATCAACCCTGAGCATGCCGAGAGGTTGTTCACCCTAGCTCAACAGGAGATCGACGACCGCTGGCATTTCTATGAACAGATGGCCGGAATCGAAAGAGACTTCACCTCGGATGAACCGGAGGAGGTAACCTGATGACCGTTGATCTCACCTGCGACTATCTGGGAATGACGCTGTCGTCGCCGATCGTTGCGGCCGCCTGTCCATTGACCGGCGATCTTGATGTCCTCAAACGATTGGAAGCCTCCGGTGCGGGAGCCGCTGTGCTCCCCTCACTGTTCGAGGAGCAGATCGAATTCGAGGAGTGGAGTTTCGGCGGACTCGTCGACTTCGGAGCCAACTCGTATGCAGAAGCAACGTCCTACTTCCCGGAGATGGACACCTATAACGCCGGTCCGGACGAGTATCTGGAGTCGATCACGCAGGCACGTGCGGCTGTCTCGATGCCGGTCATCGCCAGTCTCAACGGTGTCACTCCCGGCGGCTGGACCCGGTATGCCAAGCTGATGGAAGAGGCCGGCGCCTCTGCCCTCGAACTCAACATGTACAACCTCGTCACCGACGCGAAGCTGACAGCCGCCGATGTCGAGGAGCGTTATCTCGAACTGGTCTCATCGATCTGCGAGACGATCGAGATCCCGTTGGCGGTGAAGATCGGCCCGTTCTTCAGTTCGCTCCCCAACTTTGCCAAACGACTGGTCGAGGCTGGCGCGGATGGACTTGTGCTGTTCAACCGGTTCTTTCAGCCGGACCTGGACGTGGAGAAGATGGAGATCAACCCACAGTTGGAACTGAGCCGTCGTGCGGAGGTCAGGCTTCCCATGAGATGGATCGCCATCCTCGACCCGCAAATTGAAGCGTCACTCGCTGCAAACTCTGGCGTGCACACAGCCCTCGACATTTTCAAAATGCTCCTCGTCGGAGCTGACATCGCGATGATCGCAGCGGTGATCATCAGGCACGGTCCCGAACATGTCGCCAAGCTGCTCGCGGACCTCCAGGATCTGCTGGCGGAGCATGGATACACATCGGTGAAGCAGTTTCGTGGAAGCTTCAACCATCGCAACACTCCCAACCCGTCCGCCTTCGAACGGAACAACTACATGAAGGCCCTGACGACTTACGTCACGCACCTTCCCTGACGAAGCGTGCACGCGTAGCGAGGTCCTTTCATGTTCCCCATCAAAGAAGCGACGTTCCTGGCACCCGACGTCAAACTGCTCCGCATTGAAGCTCCCCGCATCGCTCTTCGTCGCAAGGCGGGGCAGTTCGTGATCGTTCGAGTGCATGAACACGGCGAACGAATCCCGCTGACGATCGCTGACTCGGACGTCGACGAGGGGACGATCACGATCATCGTCCAAGGCATCGGCAAGACAACCAAACTGATCAACATGCTCGAAGCGGGCGACGCGCTGCAGGATGTCGTCGGTCCATTGGGCGAACCATCGGACATCGAGAAGTTCGGCACGGTCGTCGTCATCGGTGGAGGTGTCGGTACCGCCATCGCCTATCCCACAGCGGTCGCCATGAAACAGGCCGGCAATCGGGTCATCAGCATTATCGGCGCGAGAACAGCTGACCTCATCATCCTCGAAGAGCAGATGCGAGCTACGAGCGACGAACTGTTCGTGATGACGGACGACGGCAGCGCGGGGACTCAAGGCTTCGTCACGCAGAAACTTCAGGAACTTCTCGCGATTGGCGAGCAAATCGACCGCGTGCTTGCCATCGGTCCGATCCCCATGATGTCAGCCGTCTCTGAAGTGACTCGCTCGCGCAGGATCAAGACCATCGTAAGCCTGAACCCTATCATGGTCGACGGCACGGGCATGTGTGGCGGTTGCCGTGTGACCGTGGGCGGGCAAAGCCGCTTTGCCTGCGTCGACGGACCCGAGTTCGACGCACACGACGTCGACTTCAAAATCCTCTCTCAAAGAAACACCCTGTATCGATCGCAGGAAAAAGCGGCGTTGGAGTCTCTCGAAGCAGACCCCAGCGAGGATCTTGCAGAGATCCGTCATTGCCGGTTGGAACAACAACATCCCGAAGTCGGCCCACGGGCCAAGTGAGGAGTCCGCGATGGCCGAACATCTGCCTCCCAAGGAACGCACGAAGATTCCCCGGCAAACGATGCCGGAGCAGGACCCACTCAAACGCGCTCACAACTTCGAGGAAGTCAATCGCGGCTTGGAGATTCTCGTTGCTGAAAAAGAGGCACAACGGTGTCTCGCCTGCAACGATCCGAAGTGCGTCCATGGCTGCCCTGTCGGCGTTAAGATTCGTGAGTTCGTCGATCTCGTGGTCGAAGGCGAGTACCTCAAGGCAGCGGCGAAGATCCGCGAGGACAACGTGCTGCCTGCCGTCACCGGACGTGTCTGCCCGCAGGAGAATCAGTGCGAAGGGTCCTGCATCCTCGGCAAACGCTTCAGCCCATTAGCCATCGGACACCTCGAACGCTTTGTCGCTGACTACGAACAGGCGACCGGACAGGTCGGCCTGCCCGACCCGGCTCCGCCAACCGGCAAGAAGGTCGCCGTCGTCGGCAGCGGTCCCGCCGGTTTGAGCTGTGCCGGAGACCTCGTGCTCCGTGGTCATGAGGTGATGGTCTTCGAAGCATTGCACGAGATCGGCGGCGTGCTGCTCTACGGCATCCCTGAATTTCGACTGCCCAAAGAGATCGTCCACAACGAAGTCGAAAACATGCGAAAGATGGGGGTCGAATTCCAGACCAACGTGGTCGTCGGCAAGACCGTGACGGTCGACGAACTGTTCAACGAGGAAGGTTACGATGCGCTGTTCATCGCAACGGGAGCTGGTCTGCCCAAGTTCATGAACCTGCCCGGTGAGCATTTCGGCGGCGTCTACTCGGCGAACGAGTTCCTGACCCGGGTCAACCTGATGAAGGCATACGATCCGGAGCATTACGACTCGCCGATCTACGACTGCCGCGACCGAAACGTCGCTGTCATTGGAGGCGGTAACACAGCCATGGACTCGGTCCGTTCCGCCCTCCGGCTCGGTGCGAAAAACGCTTACATCATTTATCGCCGCAGTGAAGAGGAAATGCCCGCCCGCCGTGAGGAAGTGCATCATGCCAAGGACGAAGGCGTGCAGTTCATGAACCTCCACAACCCTGTCGAGTTCCTGGGGAACGATGACGGGTATCTCACTCATGCGCGGCTGATCAAGATGGAACTTGGCCCCGAGGACGAGTCCGGCCGCCGCAGGCCGATCCCCATCGAAGGCTCCGAATTCGACCTGCCGCTCGACGTCGCGATCATCGCCATCGGCACGGGGGCCAACCCGCTCGTTCAGTCGACGACCCCCGACATGAAAACCAACAAATGGGGCTACATCGTCGCGGACGAAGAGACGCTTCGCACATCCAAGCGAGGCGTCTTCGCAGGCGGCGACATCGTCAGCGGTTCCGCAACCGTCATCCTCGCCATGGGAGCCGGTCGCAAAGCAGCCCGCTCGATCCACGAATACCTGACCACCGGCGACTGGTAATCATGAGGACAAACGTGTTCAACAAGAAAACTGAGGGCTGCCCTGTTGGCTACGGCATTCGCAATCGCGTTCCGTTCTGATAACCGAGCGCGACCCTCCTCTGGCGCATCATTCTGATTACGAATCAATGTTGGCTGCACAGATCACATCACAAGCCACTGGATCGGTAACACTCCGATGATTGCATCCAGAAACCATGCATTGGTGAATTCGCGGGTCTCTGTCCGTCATCAAGCTTCCGACAAATCGAATCAGCCCCGAATGATTCAAAGCGGATAGACGCGGTATGTGTGTCAAATCAAATTAGTGGGCGATGAGGGACTCGAACCCCCGACATCCACGGTGTAAACGTGGCGCTCTAACCAACTGAGCTAATCGCCCCTGAGTCCTCAGGACACGATGATTGTCGTGGGGGTTCGCGGGAGTGTCAATCGGAGGGGGTGTTGGCACGTTCGAGCCAGACGTCGAGGCCTTTGCTGTCGGGCATACCGCTGCCGTGCGTGTCGAGGCCCATCAAACGGCTGGAGATGTCACCGTAGCTGATGAACAGCATGCCTGCGGGAAGTTCGTCCCCCTTCGAGGGTTTGATCGGCACGGTCACTTCGCCCACGTCGTTCCACATGCGGACATGGTCCCCTTCCGAGAGGCCGAGTCGTTGCATGTCGTCCGGGTTGACTTGCATCGTATTCGTTTCGTCGATGTAGCCGTCGGTGTATTTCCCCTCGTTGAGGGTCGTCCCTTGACGGCTGGTGCGACCGGGGATGAGGATGAACTGTTCGGGCATCTGGGCAACCGGTGATCGGATCGGTGAGTGGTTGTCATTGATCTTCGCAAGAGTGTAGACCACACGTGGCAAACCTGCACGCACGTGGATCGAGTCGAGAGCAGGAACAGTCTACAAAAGGATCATGAGAATGCTCGTGGGGTACGTCAGCAATGAGCGGTACGTCGCGTTAGGCGATGTGTTGTTTGAGTTTCGGGGGAGCGAACGTGTCGTTGCAGCACGGTCAAACATTTCGGGAGCCATTTACGCGGATGTCTCGCCGGGCGACTACGAGGTCGTGCTGGGCAAGGATGGATATGGCTCGAAGGTCGTGACGATGACGGTCGATGCAAGCGATCCGTATCAGTTTCGGCTGCTCTCGGACGGGCTTTACGGATACATGTGGCCCAAGTGTGTGAAGTCGGGCGAGTTCTCCGAGTTTCGCGTGCATGCGGTTGAGGAATACGAACTCGAATTGTGGCGATACGGAGCGGAGAAGGAGTTCATTCGCCGCATCGGCATCTTCGATGAGCATGGTCCGCGAGCGACGATGCAGATCACTCCGGACGGCGATTACACGCAATTGGGTGTCGAGTGGAACAAGCATGGCTATCACAGCAAGGCGATGGCTCAGTTTGTCGAGGGGCCTGAGCGGAGCGGGCTGTATTACCTGCATGCCCGCAGCAGGTCCGGAGACTTCTTCAGTTTTCCGTGGGTCGTCGCACCGAGTTCGCCTCAGTCGAAAGTCGCAGTGCTGGCCTCGGACGTGAACTGGAACGCCTACAACAGCTTTGGCGGACGGAGCAATTACATCCACGCAGACTGCTTTCCGCCGACCCCGACCATCAACTCACGCCTTGAACTTAAGCGGTACACCGAGAAGGAACATCGCACGTACGACTCGGAGACGTACGCACCGCTCTCTCTCGACCGGCCTGATCCGTACAACCACATTGACGAGCAGGAAGGTTTGACCGATCCGATTCGCGGTCGTCAGGGGTGTCACATGGCAGCGGCCGAGTGGCGACTGCTCGGCTGGATGGAACGCAACGGGATCGATTACGACTACTACAGCGAGACGCAGTTGCACTTCGATCAAGTCCCACTTCAGGAGTACCGTGTGCTCATCCTCAGCACGCACCCCGAGTACTGGTCGAGGCATATGTACGACCGGCTCAAACGCTGGGTCTTCGAGGAAGGTGGACGGCTGATGTACCTCGGCGGCAACGGCCTCAACTGCGAAGTCGAGTTTCTGGACGACCATCGCATCGTCTATCACAACACGAAGTGGAGCCACTCAGAGCCACAGTACGCAGACGACGGCCGCGAGTACGAAAGCCGCATGGACAAGCGCTACGAGTCAGAGGCGAACCTGCTCGGCGTCGCCTTCACGTTTCCCGGCATCATGACGGCTGCTCCCTATCAGGTGCTCAACGCGGACCACTGGTGCTTCCACGGCACGGGCCTTCGCAACGGCGACACGTTCGGCGAGAAGAGTCTGCATCTCCGAGTGCCGGGCGGTGCTTCCGGTCACGAGACCGACAAGGTCACGGCTCAGTCGCCGGCAAACGTCCAAAAGCTGGCAAGAGGTCTGAACCCCAACGGCGGCGGAGCCGAGATCGTCACGTTCGATACGCCGAACGGCGGTGCCGTCTTCTCGGTGGGGTCGATCTGCTGGCCCGCCAGTATCCTTGTCGATGACGCCGTCTCGCGCATCACGCAAACCGTCCTCAACCGTTTCCTCGACGACGGAGCTTGAGACCGACGCGTGAGGGCGAAGCCATTGAATTACACATCTCGGAGCATGTCCTGCTCTGGAAACTGGGCAGAACGAGTTGTCCCAACCTGTGTCGCGAAGCGATGGGCAACATTTCATCCATCGTCCATTCTCGTCACAAGATTCCCTCAGGAGATGCCTCCGACCGCTGGCGCGGCATCGGTTGAGACAACCGATGCTACCCGCGAAACGAGTTGGCAGTGTGATGCCGATCTCTGCTCAATGTCGTCATTTCGGAGCCATTGTGGCGCAATTGACGACACCTCGCGGATCGGCGGCTGTCACAATTCTCGGGTGTAAATGATTTCCAGATCGTGGCTTATGGGTTTTCCTGCGTCGTCGGCACAGGTCCTGCGAATCGAAGAAGCGTGAACCGGCATATTCAGCCGGATTGAGACTGACAACCGAACCATGATGGGGAGTAAATCATGAAACGCTTTGCATTCGCAGTTTTGGGGCTGATGGCGGCTGGCTCGACGTCGGCAGATGCAGGAGACTTTTCGCTGTACATTGGCAGCCGCGGTGTAGGTATCGGAACCAACAAGCATCACGTTGGTGGCAGACATGCCATTCACGATTCGCACGACCATCATGGCGGCGGACACGGATGGGGCGGGCATCACCCGCACCGGCGTCCGCACTTCGACGCATGGCACGACACCAGCCACTACGACTACGTGCCCGGCCACTGGACGATCGTTCATGGCTGCCGAGTCTGGGTGCCTGGTCGATACGTCTGGCATCAGGACGGCCATATCGATCACGTCTACCGCAACCACGTCCACCACGGGCATTGATCGACGTCACTTTTGAATGAACACAAACTCCGGTCTGTCGCTTCAGGGATTCCCTTCGCGACAGACCGGAGTGTTTTTTTGTGGATGTCGTCTCCGTCTCGCAAAGGCGGTCCTCCGTGAAAGAACCTCGGTCGTGTGTTGTCAAAATGAATCTGTTGTAGCAGTCTTGATGACACTCCCGGAACGAGAAAAGAAGAGGCATCGTTGCCATAAGTGCCTCTTTTTAGCCACTTACGTTTTACCAGGAAGATTGGCATTCAGGATGCGTTACCCCATGTCAGTCAAGCGGCAGTTTTTGCCGAACAACTTCAATAACAACCAAGACGGGGATGGAATCATGAGGAACTTCGCAATCGCATGTGTCGCAGTGATGGGTTTGATGGTCGCTGGCTCGGCTGTGTCGGAAGCCGGTCATGGCTGGTACGGTGGAAATAGCTACTACGGCGGATACGGCGTCAGTGGCGTCTACGGGGGATACGGTTACGGCTACTCGCCGTCCGTCTGGCACAACACAGGTCACTGGGATTACCACCCGGGACAGTTCGTGCAGCATGGAAACCATTTCCACTATCAGCCCGGTCACTATGACTACCACAACACCGGTCACTGGGACACGTTCCACAACGGTCATGTCCACCATGGACATTGAGATCACCCGAGATTGATCGAGCACAGGCTCCTGCCTGACGCAACCAGGGAAACCTCGCGGCGTCAGTCAGGAGCCATTTGCGTTGACACAAAACGGACTTCTGCGTTGAACAGCCATCGGAACGCACCTTCGTTATGATGGCTGCATGCAACACGAATCACACGAGACTTCCGCTCCCGGTTTGGCCGAACAACGCCCCGTCGATGAGCACGCGAACCTCATCACCCACGGGATCGGACTCCTGCTGAGCGTCATCGCCTCCACCCTGTTGATGACGTTGGTGATCGATGATCATCCGACGCGAATCATCGTGGCGTGTGGAAGCTACTGCTTTTCTCTAGTGGCCCTGTATGCCGCATCCACCGGTTCGCATCTGTTTTACGATGTTGTCTGGCGACGCTTCTTCCGAACGCTGGATCAGGTGTGCATTTACCTGTTGATCGCCGGCTCCTTCACGCCGATCGCTGTTGTGTTCCTGTGGCATGACCAGTGGCCGCTCCTGTTGGCAGTGATGTGGGGACTGGCTCTGCTGGGCGTAATGCTCGTGCTCCGTATGCGAGACCTCACGCCGAGCGCGAAGTTCACGTACGGCATCCTGGGCTGGCTCCCGATCATCGCGTTGAAGACTCTGTATGAATCGATGCCGCTGGACATCTTTGCGCTGATCCTCGCGGGTGGCCTGTTCTACTCAACCGGGGCGATCTTCCTGCGATACGATCGACAGGTGCGTTACTTCCATGCGTTGTGGCACACATTTGTGATCGCCGGCAGCACGGCTCACTACATCGCCATTCTGCTGGTCGTCATGTGAGCGAGCCGGGGGTCGTGGGTCAATTTGATCTTGGGTGGCATGGCGTTACGGCAATAGCCGGGTCGCCATGTCCGTGAAGTCGTCGGCAAACATGCTCACCCGCCGATCGGCGTGAGAGCCTGCCACCCCTCAGAATATCGATTTCTGTTCAAACTGACCCACGACCAGCTGTTGACTGGCATTGACCCGGTCTGCGATTTCATCTACGCATCCTGAGTTCTCGGCCGCAGCGTGGACCCAATGATCGCCAGATTCCCTGAGTATGAGCTCTATGTCACCTCCGCACTTTGCGTGCTGGCATTGTTTGGCATGGGCACGACTCTGACGGGTCACGCGTTCCGGGGCGTTGCTGCGCGTCCTCGCTGTCTGGTGCTGATCCTCGTGTCACAACTGATCGTGGGTCCGATGATCGCCGTGGGATTGAGCGAGTTGCTGTATTTGCCACCCGGCATCGCAGTCGGCCTGCTTCTCGTGACCGCCCTGCCAGGAGGATTGTTCTCGAACATCTTCACGCTTTATGCAAAGGGGAGTATCGCACTTTCGGTGTCGGCGACGGCTGTCTGCACAATGGCATCGATGGTGACGACGACAATCGTGCTGGAAGCATGGGGCGGGCACCACTTCCCTGACGACTTTCAGATGCCGGCGTGGCAACTCGTGTATGACATCTGCGTCAGCCTGCTGCTGCCGTTAATCGTGGGGATGTCGCTGCGACGTCACGCCCCGAATCGAGCGATGAAGCTGGGACGCTGGGCCGTGCGAACGGCAACCGCGTTATTAGTATTCTACATCGTCGCATCGGTCCAGACGGGACGGATCAATCTCTCCGCGTACGCGTTCCCCATCCATCTCTCGATTGTTCTGCTCGTGACCATCCAGTCCTACGCGTGTAACTTCCTGTCCTGGATCTTTCGCTTGACCGTCCTTGAGCGCGTCACAAGCCAGATTGAAGTGGTCATTCGCAACATCCACTTGGGATTGCTCCTGAACGCGTCACTCTTCCCTTTCGCGTCAGAAGGTTCCGACCACATTGGAACGGGCGTCCTCTTCGTTCTGCTTTACTACGGAGCAGCGTCCATTGTTGGCGGGTTTGCGATCGTAGGCGTGCGGCGGTTCGATCTGTACCGCCTGGGTGATCGTCACCCCGGTCCGCCTCCGTCGGAATTGCGAGACTGGTGAGGCGCACGCCTCACGTTGATTCGCTGCTCGGTGCTCCGGTTCCCATCAGCACCGCCAGCCAGCGTGTCTCATCGTTGTTCTCAAACACGATCTTGACCGTCATGGTCAGCGGCACGGAGATGATCATGCCGACCGGCCCCAGCACCCAACCCCAAAACACCAGCGACAGAAACACGACGAGTGTCGATAGCCCGAGACCACGTCCCATCCAGCGGGGCTCGACGAAGTAACCGATGAACATGTTGACGACGAGGTACAGTCCCACCACGAGGGCAGACGTCCCGAGTCCGTTGCCCAACACGGCCAGCAGGACCGCGGGCACAGCCGCAAGAATCGACCCGATGTTCGGCACATAGTTAAGCAGAAAGGCTAATAGCCCCATCAACAGGGCGAACTCGACACCGAGTAACCACAGGCCAACCGTCACGATGGCCCCGGTCAACAAACTCGTACTCGTCTTGATCGACATGTAACTGTTGACGTCCTCAGCGATCTGCTGAAGTCTGGCATACTGAGCGGCCGTGTCCCCGGGGATCATGTGCAGCTTCGCCGGCAGAAGACTGGCCTCGAAGATCAGAAACAGCGTCGTGATCAGAATCAGCAAGGTATTGCTGAGCAGTCCGCTAACGGCCCGCGTCGATGTGAACAAAATCGTATTGATGAATTCAGGGTCGACCCACCGAGTCAGTTCCCCTTCCACGCTTTCGGCCGTGCCTACGGAGGCGTTCGGGATTCCAGCTTCACCGATCTTGAGGTCCTGAACCCAGTCCTCGATCTCAAGTTGTTTGATCCACTCCCATTCATCGGTGATGCGATCGATCCAGGCATTGAAGTCACCGATTCGCTCGTAGATTTTCGGGAGGTACGTCTCCGGCCAAACCGTCGCAAACTGCTTGATCGTCCCGCCGATGACAGTCGCCAGTGCAATCACCGCGAAGCTCAGTCCGGCCAGCACAACCAACATCGCCAGCCACTGCGGCAGTCCCCTTCTCTTCAACGACTGCAGAGCTGGCCCGCTCATAATGGCCAGAAACAGCGACAGCAGGAACGGCACCACCAACTCAGTCGCCGCCTTCATCCCGGCGATGATGATCACCAGCGAGGCCCATGTGAGCATGACACGCAACACCGGGCGAGAGGAGTCAGCAGAGTTCATGGTCGGTCGCCCAGCAGAAGTGGAGTTCAACGCGTCACACTCTACAAGTCCGGCCTCTCTTACTTCAACCGGCACAAGACTGCACAATCGTGATTGAGGCCGGTATTATGGCTGAACCAGAATGGCACTCGGAACACGCGCTCGAACCGTTGCCGTCATCAGGTTCGACGCACCATGCAGAACTCCGTCCGGAAAGTGCTGATCGGGACAACGATCTTCGTTGTCACCTGTGTCATCGCCGTCTTCGGCTACTGGATGGCGGGCTGGAGCCTGATCGAAGCCATCTACATGGTGATCATCACCATTTATGGAGTTGGCTACGGCGAAGTCCGGCCCGTCGAAGACCCCACGCTGCGGTTGTTCACGGTTCTCGTGATTGTGGCTGGCTGTACATCGGCCATTTACGTCCTCGGCGGTTTCATTCAAATGATCACCGAAGGACAGATCAAACGGGCACTCGAGGAAAGACGTATGACAGCAGGCATCGAAAAACTCAACCAACACGCCATCATCTGTGGGTTCGGTCGCGTGGGGCAAATCCTCGCTGACGAACTGCTGACCGCGGGCAAGCCGTTCGTCGTCGTTGACACAAACCGTGAACGCCTCATCTCCGGCGAAAATCAGGGCATGTTCGTCATCAACGGCGATGCGACGACCGAGGAAGTGTTGACGCTCGCAGGTGTGGAGCGGGCCAGTGTGCTGGCGACGGTTCTGCCGAATGACGCGGCCAATGTGTTCATCACCTTGACTGCCCGCGAACTTCGCCCGGATCTGGAGATCATCGCCCGCGGCGAGTCGCCTTCCACTCAGAAGAAGCTGCTACGCTCAGGAGCCGATCGTGTCGTGCTTCCCGCTGCCATCGGTGCTGTCAAGATTGCCCGGCTCATCACCTGCCCGACTGCTGAGTCGCTGTTGAGTGGTGAGAAGGCCGAAAGTGACTTCAATGACGAATTGGGACAAATCGGACTGCGGATCTGGGAAGTCAGCATCGATCAAGGCTCGCCACTCGCCGGCTACACGATCAGTCAACTGCGAGCCGGCGAAGCATCGACCTACATGATTGTCGCAGTCCGCGAGCCAGACGGCACAGTTCACACTCAACCGCCAGCCGATCATCAGATCAATCAGGGAGACGTGATCTTGGTCCTCTACCGGACCGACCGCTGCCCGCAGTTCACAATTCGAGATGATGCGAACAAGCAACTGATCTACCGCGGCGCACGCACATCCTCCTGATCAGGCCTTGTCATTCCGTCGTGATTTTCACAAAGAGCACGTTGTTCCTTTCACCCTTGCGCTTTCCGCGGCTGATCAGGCCTTCTCCACACGTCACCCATGCTTCGTTGTCGCTGATGTGGCAGACTCCCGAGTTTCCGAGAGTTGCATGGTTTTCAGGGATGAGAATTCGCTCTGTCTTCCGGATCACTTGCAGCGTCTCTGGGTTGACTTGCCCGATAAACAACGGCGCACGATGTCGCATGATGTGATCGTTGTCGGCTCCTTTTCTGGTGTAGACGAGAAACAAGCCGCCGCCAATCGTGACCCAGTGTTGTTGCGTGTTGTAACTGCCAAGGACTTCACCGTCATCGAACGTCCACTCACGAATCGGCTCGAAAGTCAGACCGTCTTCGCTGCGGGTGACGAAGGCCGAATGATCTGCTCGCAGTGTGAGGTAGTAACGTCCGTCAAAGACACACAATGACGGCTCATAGAGCCCCCGATCCTGAGGGATCGTCAGCTCCGAGCCATGCTGTTGATACGTCAGCGTCTCGCCATCAAACGCGCAGCGGGCAACGATCGTGACATAGTTATTCCCCGGTTTCCGCCACTATCGAATCGGCAACAATACGTCACCATCCGGCAGCGCCACCCACTGATTACACCCCGCATTGGCTGCGATGATCGGTGATCCGCTCGCGTCCTGTTCGGGCATCTCCAGAAACTGCAACGGGCCCCACTCAAGCGATTGTGGGTCGAAGACTACATAAGAGACCCGCTCGCGCTCCCGCCGCTCTTTGACGCCCTTCTCGAAATTGAATGTCTTTCCCGTCGCCAGGATCTTGCCGTTCTTGGCATGCCACTTCGGCCACAGATCGCCCGGCGAGACCTCGAAGCGCTCCTCCGTGGTGATTCGCTTCAACGAAGGCACCACCTGTGGCTCGCTCCATGTCTGCCCGGCATCGCGACTCAGGGATTGATAGACGTCGTGAAAATCATGCGCCCCCTGCTGGCCCGTTTCCGACATGGTGGTCAGCCACAATGGCGTCTCACCCGGGACGTAAGCGGTCCGTGCCTGCCACCAATCCCACTTGGCACTACCTTCGATCGGAGTCAGCGGCTCAAATGAAAGTTCAATCGATTCAGGAGCTTGAGCCCAGACGATTGGGAGCAACATCATCAAGATGATCATCGTTCTTTTCCAACGAGGTCAGATTTGTTTCAACAGTTCAAGCGGGAACGACCAGTGCTACTTGACGAGTACGATTTATCGATGGATGAATGCTACTCAACACTCAATGAAGTAATCGGAATCACGGCGAGTTCCGCACTGTTCTGATTGCTGCCGCGACCGCCGTCGTTCGAGTAGCCGATGTAGAGCTTTCCATCATGCTCGACGGCGTACGGGTAGGACAGACGCAACTCCTTGGCCGATTCACCAATGTGCCCCGGATTCATTGAGCGTCGAATGACGAATACTTTTGAGAACTGATTCTCGCCTGGCTTGGAGACCGCGATCGTGAGGGGCGAGCGTTTGTTGCCGTTGTCTCTGGCAGTGGTGCAGATGAGATAGCGTTGTCCATTGCTGAGCACGCCGGCTGCCGGTTTCGAGGTCGTCATCGGCAGATTGCTCACTCGTGACGGTGACCATGTGCGACCATGATCGCTGCTCGTCGCCACGAGAGCCATCGCCCGGCTTCGATAGCGGGCAATGTTGTAGACCTGATGTTCGTCGACAAGGATGGCCGACTCGCCCCACACCCGATCGACGTCTGCTGCGATGGGAATGCTCCCGAACTGCCAATTCGTGAGATCGTCGCCGTCACTGATCGCGACCGCTGCTGGTGAAACCCTGTCACCCGAGTCCCGGCGGGAAGCAAAGCCGGGCATGATCCAGTTGCCGTCGGCTGTCCTCACCGGTTGATTCATCGGCCAGAACCCATCCTCGACAACGACCCCGAGTTTCTTCCAAACGTCTATCGCTTCATCCAGACGATAAGCACGCGTGTGGACCCGTTCCATCTTGCCGTAATACGCCCCCTGAAAGGCCCACAACGTTCCCCGATGAGAGAGGAACACACCATGACTCACCGCGAGATTCGCCTCATCGCCCTCGTCAATCACACCCAACGGTCCCCACGTTCGCCCACCGTCGTCGCTGACCCGAAACTGAGCCTCCTCAGAGACTGTGTTCTCAGCTCCCTTGTTATGGCCGATGGACGCATACAACCTCCCCCGATGCCACGCCAGCCCAACTCCATGCAGAAAGGTGTACCCATCCGCCTCTTGGTCCCACTTCTTGATGACATGGAACTCAACCGCCGGGAGTTCAGGAATCTCCACAGCCACTGGCAACGGTGCCGCCTCATCCCAGAGTGATACGTGAACCGCGTCTTCCGCAATCGTTGGACAAGCCAAAAGGGTCAGCGCGAGGAGAAGTAAACAGTAATTCACAGTCACGAATTCCACATCTGAGAGGGAGAATTTGCGTGCGTGAACGTCGAACGAGTGGTGCGTTTCATATGGGATATGATGTCGAAAGTCATTCAGCATGGAATGCGCGAATGAAACGCACCGTCATTCAACGTTCACAAACCCTACCGGACTTTAGGTATGTCAGTCGATCTTCTCACTCCATTCACTGATCCATGTTGTGCCAAGGAAGCCGCCTGCGGGAGTGAAGTTGAGTATCAGATGAGCGCCTTCGGAAATCTGAAACTCTTCCGAAAAATCCGTACTTGGGGGGCCTCCGAGCATTCCGTACATTCCAAGCTGGACGGAGTGTAATCCCGCGTCAAACTGCACTGTTGAGGTGTCGCCATTCTCAAGTCGCGCGACCAAGTTCTGATCGATCCAGACGGCGATGTCACGCATTGAATAGAATTCATTGAACTCACGCGAAACCGTCAGGTAGCATTCAACGGCTTTGCCGCGAAGTGGTCGCCCACAGCTGGGACACGAGTACGCGGCTTTCGAGACTCTATGGTAGCAGTCTGGGCACTCTATTAGATTTGGGTTTGGCTCTTGTTTCAACTCATGGGTTGTTGCATTCTCTTGCTTAACATCCTTTGGGAGAGAGACGAGAAACGGTTTTGCACATGCCGGACACTTTCCAGTCTTGCCGACATACGAATCAGGTACTGTCAACGAGCGACGACAAGACGGACACTTGATCTTGTGTTTCATTTGCTGAATTCGCTCCAAACTTGTTTCCAATGAAAATCGACTGCGGCCATCGCATCTAGCCAGGTAGGGTGCATGAAACGAAGTGGAATGCACCAACCCAACTGGTGCATTTCGCGTTGCGGCATGCACGTTACCTCTGCATTGTTACAAGTCCAACAACTCGTCCATCAGTTGAGCCGTGTCCTCCAAGGAGTTGTCGCCGCCTTCGCGGGTGGCCCAGCCGGTGAATTGGATTTCGGCGAGGGCCGCTCGGACTTCGGGCCAGTTGACGTCGCCTTCGCCGAGGCGGCAGAAGCTGTTGGCCTGGCCCCAGTCCTTCACGTCCAGCTTGACGATGCGAGTGCCGAGGGTGCGGATCCAGTCTTCGCTGGGGCCGAACTTGCGGACGTTGCCGATGTCGAAGTAGATGCCGACCCACGGCGAGTCGATTTCGTCCACGTAATCGCGGAACTCGTCCGGGTTCTCGCAGAAGCCGTTCCAGACGTTCTCGATCAGCACATGAATGCCCAGCCGCGATGCGAGCGGAAGCACTTTGCGGATCTCGACAATCGACCGCTGCCAGACATCATCGTGCGTTTCGTCCGGCCCATCGACCTTGCCAACGACGAGCAGGACGGAAGAGCCGCCAATCGCGTGCACGTCCTTGATGGCCTGTTCGAGCACCTCACGACCGGCGTCACGTAGCTTGGGATCGGGAGAGGAGAGTCGTTGGTTCCAATGGGTGCCGTGGACGACGCCGTGCACCGGCACACCCGTCTCGCTGATCGCCCGTTGCAACGCGGGGATGTCCTTGATGTCCGGGCTGCCCCCTTCGATGCCGTCAAAGCCGAGACGCTCGTACTCCTCCAGCCGCGCGACCATCGCAGCATGGTCCTTGCCGATCCCGCCTCCCTTGTTGGCCTTGTAGATACGGCCTTTGTTGGATCGCGGTCGATTGGCATCGGCAGCGTGAGGTGATGATGATAGGCTGCCCACTAATGTCGTCGATGCCGCCAGAGCAGCGGACGTGTGCAGGAACTCGCGACGGGTGGGATGAAAAGTAGGCACGGTAAAGTCTCCCTTGTCTTTCTGTAGTTAGTTTGTCGCCGTGAGGACACGGCCATAGCCAACAATATGACCGCCTTCTCGAATCGTGAACGTGGTGCCAGATGACAGTCCGGAATAGTCAACATTCAGATAGTACATCAAGCCAAGCGTGACGACATGTGACACCCCAGGCGTCAACCCATTTCCATTGCCCAGAAACTGTACACCAAGGTACGCTTCGAGAAGACTTCCCGACTCATCAAGAAGGGCTTCACGTTGTTGAGGATCGCCCACGACCAAGTGCGGTCGGTAATCGGGACTATCGAACGCGCATGTGCGTCGTCCGCCCTCAGCGTGAGAGAGGAAAGTGACTCTTGCATCGATTTCGGGAACCGAGGTCATGCAATCTCGGGTCCGTCGACTATGGCAGCATCTCGGGGTGAGTTTGACTGCGGACGGGCAGATTGCGGCGGACGAGTTCGTCCATGAGGGTGCGCAGTTCCTCGTGCTGACGGACGGCTGCGAGGAAGGCGTGCGGGTCGAGACGTCGCACACGAAGCACGCCTTCGAGGAGTGGGCGGATCTCGGTGTTGAACAGACGGTGCTGTCGCATGCGAATCCAACCGATGCAGGCGGGCAGCAGCAACAGGGCCAGACCGGGGACGAGGTACCAACTGCTCCATTTGAGTTGGCCGGCGTTCGCCAAGCCGACGCAGGTCCAGAAGAAACCGATCGCTGTCACCCAGATGGGCATTGCACCGAGGGCGTTCAGGCGTTCGTTGGCGTGGACCAGGATGCCGTACAGTCGCGGGTCGGTGATGCCTTCCCGCAAGGCTTCGGGGTGGAATGGCTCGCAAACCAACTCGCCCGATTGACGGCTGACAAGGACCGACTCGCCTTCCTCCGGGAGGTAGTCAGCCAGGAATTCCAGTTCTTCAAAGGGACTGAGCATCTTCTCCTGCCTCAGCAAAACGGTTGACCAACTGCCTCTTGCATCCGTGTGGGGATATTACCCAATCTGGCGGATGATCTCCATGATCTGGTCGAAATCATTCGGGACAACGATCGGAGCGTTGGCCGAACTACCGGAAGCATCGGATTTTCCGTCTACGGGGGCTGTGTGATAGTTCACAGTTGCGGTAGGATCTTTGAGTTGATGCCCCGTGAGAATGCAGACCACGCGATCGCTGGGGGCGATGATGCCCTGCTGACGTAACAGTTTCGCCCCAGCCACACTGGCGCCGCTGGCCGGTTCGCAGCCGAAACCCCCTGCCCCGACCTGTGCCTTGCCGTCAAGGATTTCCTCATCGGAAACCTCACGCACGACGCCGTCACACGCATCGAGAGCACGCAGACACTTGGTGAGATTGACCGGGCGGTTGATCTCGATCGCACTGGCGAGCGTGTTGGCCCTGCGGTTCTTCGCATCCATGTCCGCATAGAACTTGTCGATGAGCGCCTGATCCGGTTGGCCGTCGTTCCAGCGCAGCCCCTGTTGCTCGAACAGATCGTACAACGTGTTGGCTCCGCTCGCGTTGATGACCGCCAGCCGAGGCATGCGGTCGATGAGTCCGAGTTGCTTCAACTCGATGAACGCTTTGCCGAAGGCTGACGAGTTCCCGAGGTTGCCGCCGGGGACGACGATCCAGTCGGGCACTTCCCAGCCGAGCCCTTCGAGCACGCGATACATGATCGTCTTCTGCCCTTCGAGTCGGAACGGGTTGACACTGTTGCAGAGGTAGATGCCTGCTTCGTCACACACCGCTCGCACCTGCATCAGCGCGTCGTCGAAGTCCCCTTCGATCTGGAGCGTCTTCGCGCCATAGTCGAGTGCCTGTGAGAGTTTGCCATAGGCGATCTTGCCGCTACCGACGAACACAAGACACCGAAACAGTTGCGTCACTCCCGCATAGATGGCCAGCGATGCAGACGTGTTCCCCGTCGACGCACACGCTGCGAGCTTGGCTCCCACCATACGTGCATGCGTGGAGGCAGCGGTCATGCCGTTGTCTTTGAAGCTGCCGGATGGATTGAGGCCTTCATACTGCAAATGCAGGCAACCGTCGTTCAAGCCGACGTACTTACCGACGTGATCCGACTGCTGCAGGATCGTCTGCCCCTCGCCAATGGTGACGATCTGCTCCGGCTTGGCGAACGGCAGCAACTCCCGAAACCGCCAGACCCCACTGTAGTCGAGCGGCTCACGCCTGCTGCTCCATCGCGCTTCGAATTCACGCAGCGACGAAGGCACCGGCAGCTTGTCCCACTCATACTGCACGTCGAGGAGTTCATGGCTGACCGGACAATGCGTCAACGTCTCATCAACCGCATATGTCTCATGCGACGCAGGTGAGATACCGGTTTGAAATACGTATTCAGCGGTGGCAGAAATGGGAGTGTCTCCAAGCGAGTGAGTTGTGAGGGCGTGCTTATTCTGGCAGCGGAGCGCTCGCGTCACAACTCATCCGGCTCGTTTGGAAACCTTGTCGATCACCGAGCGGCAAGGCGCCACCGAAAAGGCCTACCGCTCGAGCAGCACGCTCACGCGAATCGGCTGCGAAAGTCAACCTTCTGCACTCGATTTCTCGATAGAAGCGACACAACTTGATGATTCGGCGGCTGTGCGGCAATCGTTACGGGCCGATGCGTTCGATGCGGATCGCGTCGGCCATGACGTAGCCGTTGGCGATGTTGGAGAGTTTCACGATCAGCTTGTCGCCCGTAATCGTGAAGGGACCGCCGAGGGCCTGCCATGGGACGCCGAGGTCGTCGATCTGCGGGCTGCCGCTGGGGGCGGCTTGCTGATTGACGTCAATCGTGTCCAGGATGTTCGTGCCGTCGAAGATGGTGAACGGAGCATCTGTCGCGCGGACCGGGCTGGCCGCCCACGTTGCATACACGCGGTACTGTCCCGGCGCCAGACCCGTGAACGCCCAGCGGGCCACCTTGAGGCCGCCGATCGTCGAGGCGTTGCGGTTGTCGCCATTCGCTCCGGCGGTGCCGGTCCCCCACGAGCCGGTTTCGATCGCGAAGCCGGGGTCGCCGTCGTCGATGATCACCGGCAGGTCGGCGATGCGTTCGATGCGGATTGCGTCGGCCATCACGTAACCGTTGGCGACGTTGGTGAGCTTCACGTGCAGGGCGTTGCCGGTGATGTTGACCAGTCCGCCCAGATCCTGCCACGGGACAACGAGGTCGGTCAGCTCCGGACTGCCACTGGGTGCGACCTGCTGATTGACGTCGACCGTTCTGATGATCGAGCCGCCGTTGAAGATGGTGTACGGGGCATCGGTCGCGCGGACGGCACTCGGAACCCATGTGGCCGACACGCGGTACTGACCGGGCGTGAGATTGGTGAACGACCAGCGGGCAACCTTGGTGCCGCCGAAGATCGATGCGTTGCGGTTGTCTCCCTCGGCTCCGACGCCGCCGATCCCCCACGAGCCGGTCTCGATCGCGAAGCCGGGATCGCCGTCGTCGATGATCTTCGGCAGGTCAGCCACACGTTCGATGCGGACGGCGTCGGCCATCACGAAGCCGTTGGCGTCGTTCGTCAGTTTGACCACCAACTCGTGGCCGGTGACGCTGAACAGCTTGCCAAGGTCCTGCCACGCGACGCCGAGATCCGTGATCTGCGGACTGCCGGTCGGTGCGACCTGTTGATTCACATCAACGGTTGCCAGGGCGTTCAACCCGAAGAAGGGACTCGGTCCACTGAAGACGGTGAACGGTGCATCGCTTGCGCGGGCGGCGTTGCCAGCCCACGTCACTGCCACCCGATACTGTCCCGGCAACAACCCGTCGAACGTCCAGCTCGCGATCTTGTTGCCTGACGTGGACGCATTGAGGTTGTCGCCGTTCGCGCCGGCGTTGCCGGTCCCCCACGGTCCCTTCTCAATCGCAAAGCCGGGATCACCATCGTCGATCACCTGCACGACTTTGGTATGCACATCCAGCATGTACGTGCCGGTTTCATTTCCGAAACCTTCGACCTTCAGGAAGTAGTCGCCATTCAGGACGGGGGTGAAGACGATGCGGGAGGCCAGGTTCGCTAAAAAGGCAATGTCGTCGTTAGTATCCAGTAACGTCGTGCCGTCGACGTCGAAGAGTGTCAAAACCGTGTCCGTGAGCGTGCCGAGGACCGTCTCGAACGTGTACTCCACGTCGGCCATCAGACTGACCTGGAAGAAGTCGTCATCCTCTGGGACTTCGATCTCCCCGTCCGTCTTTGAGGAGACGCCAACCGGAGTGGCTGTCGTGTGGTCGTCCCCGTGGTCGTCGACGACCACGCTGACATCCAGCATGTAGGTGCCGGTGGCGTTGTTGCCGTCCTCGGTCACCTGCAGGAAGTACATACCTGTCACCGTCGGGGTGAAGCAAATGACTGAGGACGAGCCGGGGCCACCGTCACGATCGAAGTCCAGCTCGGTCGTGCCGTCGATGTCGAACAGCCGCAGTGCGCTCTCACCCAGCGTGCCGAGGATTGTCAAAAAGCGATACTCCGTCCCGGCCATCAGGTTCACGCTGAAGACGTCTGGATCGCCGTTGAATTCAATCTCGCCGCTGGTCGTGGAAGGAACAGCGACCGGTGTGGCTGTTGCCGCGATATTGCCGTGATCGTCCGGCGGGAATGAGGCGGACACATCCAGCATGTATGTTCCGGTTGTCGTATCCCAGCCGCCGACGTTCAGGAAGTAGTCGCCGCTGACGGTGGGGGTGAAGGTGATCGTCTCTGGCGTGGAGATCTCATCCTCGAATTGAATTTGCGTGGTGCCGTCCGTGTCGAGCAACTCAAGCGTCGTGTCGGTGTGTGTGCCCCAGATGATCTCAAAATCGTAAGTGACCCCCGCGATGAGGCTGACCATGAAAAAGTCTAGGTCGCCCACAAATTCGGTCTCGCCGTTCGTGGTGGAAGGCACAGCGACCGGCGTCGCTGTTGCCGCGGTGTTGCCGTGATCGTCCGGCGGTAACTCGGACACATCCAGCATGTACGTGCCTGTGTTGGTATCGAACCCGTCAACATTCAGGAAGTAATCGCCGCTGACGGTGGGGACAAATATGATCTCTTCAGTCGCCGGGAAAGGAAAACCATCGTCAAATGCCAAACGCGTGGTGCCATCGGTGTCGAGCAGTTCGAGTCGGGTGTCGGTGTTCGTGCCAAGGATCGTCTCGAACAGGTAGGCCGTGCCGGCGGTGAGGCTGACTTTGAAGAAGTCGTCATCGCCGGCGACTTCGGTCACGCCGTCCGTCGTGGAGGGGACCGCAATCGGCGTCGCCCCCGCCGCCGAGTTCGTGTGATCGTCCGTCACGACCGTGATGCCCAGATCCGGAGTGATGAAGGCCGGCCCTGTTCCGTTGCCGCTGCCGGAGAGGATTGTGCGTGCCCCGGTCGTCGGATCGACTCGAAACACCGAATCCAATCCTCGGTCAACCACGAGGATGTCTCCATCCGCCTCGACAGCCACGCCGGTTGGTTGAGAGAACGGGTTGGTGCCGTTGGGCGTCGTGTTGTTCGAGAGAATGGTTCGCGCCCCGTTCGTGGGATCGACCCGGAACAGAGTGTCGTTGCCTTCGTCCGTCACCAGCAGGTTGCCGCTGCCTTCGACCGCCACACTGACAGGAGCGCTGAAGGGATTCGTGCCATCCGGTGTGGAGTTGTCGGAAACGACCGTGCGTGCCCCTGCACCGGGAGTTACGTTGTCGATCCGCAGCAACTGACCAGCGTTGATGTCAGCGACGAGCAGCCGGCCCGTAGCATCAAATGTCGTTCCCAGTGGAGAATTGAAGGGGTTGGTGCCATCCGGCGTCGTGTTGTCGGAGACGATGAGCCGATTGCCGAACGTGGCCCCTGGCCGCAGATCGACTTGAATCACGGCATCAAGAAGGAAGTCTGTGACATAAGCAAACTCGCCGGCGTCGTCCACGACGATGCCGTTGTTCCCTCCAAACTCCACACCCGTGCCCACCGCAGAGACACCCGCCGTGGCCGCATCCGCTGGGCCGATGGAGACGATCTCTCGGTTCCCGGTCGTGCCGTCGACGCGAAAGACAGCGTCGACATCCTCGTCTGTCACGTAGATCTGAGCCTTGTCGACAAAGGCGATGCCGTTGGGAGTGGAGAAGTTTGGTCCCGTGCCCACGTTGGCACCACTCGGATCACCAGAGAGAATCTCCCTGTCACCCGTGTTCGGATCGACGATGACTACGGCGTCCAGATCATGGTCGGTCACCAGGATGTCGCCCGAGGCGACACCAGCGAGCAGGACGCGGTCCTCCAGCGACTCACACGTCTGCACGAGGGCCACCGCGCCCATCGCCTGTCGCGATTGACGCCGTCGCGAACGACGCCGTGCCGTACCCCGAGTCAGTCCGCTCGCCCACCCGCTGAACAACCGATGCATGCTTGTCTCCCGCGTTAGAGATACTGTCGACGAGCTTCGAGCCAAGCCCGTCGCCGTCACCCTGTGCCTGCGTGCTGAGTCACGACGCTCAACACACTTCGTTTCGCAGCCAGAGACCAACCCGACCACTTCGCGGCTGGGTGGCATGCTCTCACGCCGACAGGCGGGTGAGCATGTTTGTTGCAGCCGCTTTACATGGCGACCCGGCGATCGCCGTGACGCCATGCCACCCCATTTCAGATCGCGGCTGGGCGAGAACTCGCCCCCCAAGACGCCATGCCCAACTACCGCGACCCGCAGGGCATGACCAAGCCACACGCCACAATTTCGAGAGAGAAGCTAATTAGAGCCAGCCGTCGCGTCCGGTGTCAACTGTCGTCATGATTCCCGCCAAAGGATTCAGGAGAGGTGGCCAAACTGGTGGCCGGCCTTCGCCAGAAGCCGGAACATCAACCGATGACACTGCCCCTCCCTCCGCCGTCTGGCGACGACGGCTACCACCCACAAACGTTGGAAGCCGGCTCGACACTCGTCGAACCGGCTTCCGGTCTCTCTCCCTGACGCTGCATGACCGGGCGACGAGAGAGGTCGCGCCGGCGGGTAACTTCACTTGTGTGATTTATCGCTTCGCAATCATTGCACCTTCAAACTCGCAACTGCAGAGAGCGCCAACAACGCAGACCCGATCCAGAAGCGGACGACGATCTTGTGTTCGTGTTGGCCTTTGAACAGGAAGTGATTGTGCAACGGGCTGCACGCGATGAGACGGCTGCCGGTCATCTTGAACCAGCCGACCTGGGCGATGACGCTCAGCGTTTCGATCACGAAGACCCCGCCGATCAGCACGAGCAGCACCTCTTGCCGTGTGACGAGGGCGGCCAGTCCGAGGATGCCGCCGAGTGGCAGCGAGCCCGTGTCGCCCATGAAGACCTGAGCCGGGTAACAGTTGAACCACAGGAATCCGAGCATGGCTCCGACCATCGCACTGACCAGCACGGCCACCTCACCGCTGCCTGCGATGTACGGAATGCTCAGGTACTCAGCAATGACAACGTGCCCAGCGACATAGCTCAGGGCAACGAAAGCAGTGCCTGCGAAGATCATGCACCCACTGGCGAGGCCATCGAGACCATCGGTCAGGTTCACACCATTGGAACTGCCGACCAGCACGAGCATGCTCCAGGCGATGAAGCCACTGCCCAGCCAGAGACTCGCATTGCCGAGCGGCCAGATGAGTTCAAGGCCGAACGGTTTCGTCTGTTGCTCCAGATACAACCACCCACCGGCGATGAGCGACAATGCCAACTGAACGACCAACTTTTGACGGACGCTGAGTCCCCGGCGAGTCGTTGCCAGTTTAATCCAGTCATCGACCGCACCCAGGATCGCAAAGCCGATCGTCACGAACAGCCCGACGTGCATGTAGCGGCTGGACAGATCGCCACACAACAACACTGCTGCCACGATCGCAGCGACGATGAACAGTCCACCCATCGTCGGCGTGTTCGATTTGCCGGCGTGCAGTTCGTTGAGCTTCTCCGACGCACTGTCGATTCGCTCCCCTGCCCGAGCTTGTAGCCAGCGGATGGCCATCGGCCCCAACAGGATCGCTGTCAGAAACGACATCACCGCCGCGAGGGCAATCCGCGCCGTGAGGTACACCCGCGAGTCGCCAGCCGCATGCTGCGACATCTGCTCTTGGAGAGGCGTCAGATGGTGAAGGAGCCAGAGAAGCACGGGAGAGCGAGTAGCGAATAGGGAGTAGGGAGTAGGGAGTAGTCACTGGGAGCGGCGACTTGAGAGCTGCTATTCGCTACTCCCTACTCGCTACTCCCGTCGTAGAAAAAGAGGTGCCGGGAGAGACGCTCTCCCCCGGCACCCGGTGTAAAAACGGGTTCTACTGTGAAGCGGCGATTGGAGTGATCGACCCAGTTAACCACTTTGGCCCAATGCCTGATTTGCTCCCGTCAGAGACGCGAAAGACGGTGCATCAGATTCCCGCAAACCCTCAGCACACAGCAGAACCCGCCGCGAATGCCTAGTTGATTCGATGAATAGTTGATTAGTTGATGAGACGATCAGCCATTCCTAATCATCTATTCATCTAATCAACTGATCATCTTGTCACGCCACCGCTCGAAACGGGCGAGTGGTGTCGATCGGTTGTTCCTCCGAAAGTCGTTTCAGTTGTTCAATCACTCGTTCCATCTGCATGCCTCTTGACCCTTTGACGAGCACGACGTCGCCCGGTTCGAGCCACATTTCGAGGAGCAGACTTAAGGTGGCCGGGTCCGCACAGGTGCCGATGCAGCCGGCATCCATTCCGGCGGCATGGGCACGATCAGCAACGTGTCGGGCTTCCCTGCCCCACGCGATCAGCCGATCGATTCCTGATGCGGAGATTTGTTCTCCCAGTTGTTCGTGATACGTCCGGCTCTCGTCACCGAGTGCCAGCATGTCGCCCAGCACGAGGATGCGTTGTCCCCTGCCCTGCCAGTCGCGGAGCAGATCGACCGCCGCCTCCATCGATGCGGGACTTGCGTTGTACGTGTCGTCAATGACGGTCCACTCGCCGATGCCCAAAGTGCGGCACCGTCCGTCAACCGGCTCGAACTGTTCAAAGCCGGTAATGATCTCGTTGGTCGACAGTCCGATCTCGCGGGCGACCGCAACCGTCATCAGAGCCGATGTCAGGTGATGTCGTCCGGCCACTGGCAGTGAGAAGTCACAACCATCGACGCGGAATGTGATGTCTCTGTTCGTGGTCGTCACGCGACTGGCGACGAAGTCATTGTGCGGTCGTTCGCCGACAAGGATTGTCGGGCAGTTGGCACGAGAGGCGAGGTGTCTCACGCGATCGTCGTCGCCATTGAGGACAGCGAAGCCGGTCGAGGGGAGTGCTTCGATCAGTTCGCCCTTCGTCCGACTGATCGTGTTGATGTCTCCGAAGTCATCGAGATGTGACGGAGCGATCCGCGTGAGCAGACCGATCTCGGGGCGTGCTGTCTCGCAGTGCCGACGGATCTCCCCCTCGTGCGACGCACCGAACTCCAGTGCGGCAAACTCGTGTTCGGGAGTGATCTCAAGCACGCTCAAGGGGACGCCGATTTCGTTGTTGAAGTTTCGTGGGCTTTCGATCCCTGCAAACCGTCTTGAGAGAACGGTGTGCAGGAGGTGTCGAGTTGTTGTCTTGCCGACACTGCCCGTCACGCCGATGACGAGAGTGTCGAGTTGATTTCTGTGCCAGGCGGCGAAGTCAGTGAGTGCTTTGCGAGTGTTGTCGACGCCGATAACGGGCATCGTCGGTTGTGTGATGCGACCCGGTTCGACAACGCAGGCAACTGCTCCTCGCCTCGCGGCTTCGGTGATGTAGGTATGTCCGTCGTGAGTGTCTCCCGCGATGGCCCAGAACACGTCGCCGGGGCGCACCGATCGCGAGTCAGTCACGATTCGATCGAAACTGGTTGTGGGTGAGGAAACGTTGATCGCCTGACCGCCGACGGCAGTCAGAAGATCGGATAAGGAATAAGTCGGCATGACGCCGCACGATGGAGGGCCGTCGACTCAGTGTGAGCCAACGGGAACAGTGGAAGTGATTTCGGCAATGGCCTCTCGGCAGATGGCTCGATCGTCAAACGGATGACGTTCGTCGCCGATGATTTGTACGGTTTCATGTCCTTTGCCGGCGACGAGGACCGTGTCGCCCGGCTCGGCTTCCGCAATCGCCCAGCGAATCGCCTCGGCTCGATCGGACTCGACATGCAACGTGACGGGCATCTCACGACAGCCGGTCAGAATGGCATCGATGATGTGTTGGGGATGTTCGTTGCGTGGGTTGTCGCTGGTGACGACAGCGATGTCCGCTGCGCCGGCAGCGCGACCGAGTAATGACCGTTTGCTCTGATCGCGATTGCCACCGGCCCCGAAGACACACAGAACCCGGCCGCTCGTCACCTCACGGGCTGCCGCGATCGCATGGCTGAGTGCATCATCCGTGTGTGCGTAATCGACATAGACGTTGACCGGTGAATGCTCATCGACCAACTCCATCCGACCGGGGACGATGTCGAGAGCTTCGATGCCCTCAGCGATTTCGGTCAGCGGCACGCCGACATGCATCGCAGCGGCAGCGGCTGCAAGACAGTTACTCACATTGTGCCGGCCGATCAGATGCGTCGTCACGTCGACACTCTGGGTCATTGTTTGTAACCGAAACGTTGTACCGTGCGGCGTGAGACGAAGGTCACCCGCCATGAGATCGGCCGATTGGTCGAGGCCGTAGGTCAGCACCTGTGTGCCTGGCGGAGTCTCGCCCAGGAGGGAGGCGGTCAGGGGATCATCTGCGTTAAGCACGATCAGTCCACGACCCTTGATCTGCTCGAAGATTCGCGCCTTGCTGGCTCGGTAGGTTGCCACGTCGCCGTGATAGTCGAAGTGGTCCTGCGTGATGTTCGTGATGATCGCGACGTCAAGCAGAGTGCCGGCTGCTCGCGATTGATCGAGGGCATGGCTCGACAATTCGATGGCCGCGTATTGTGTTGCCCGGGCAACAGCAGTCGACAGCCATTGTGAAAGAACCTTGGCGGACGGAGTTGTGAGAGTGGCCGGCTCCGCCTCCATGCCGTCGTTGTATTCGATGGTGCCGATCACGGCCGTCGGCCATCCTGCGGCTTCGAGGATGGATCGCACCAGCCAGGTGACGGTCGTCTTGCCGTTGGTCCCGGTGACGCCGACGAGCCCCAGCCGCCGTGATGGATATCCAAACAGGGCTTCGCATAGATGAGCGTACGCGCGTCGCACATCGGGCACGATGCACTGTTTCACTCGGATGTTTTCGAGCGGCGTTTGTGTGAGAATTGCGGTCGCTCCATTGGCGACGGCATCATCGACGTAGGTCGTCCCCTGCTCGGTCGTTCCGGGGATCGCAACGAACAGACATCCCTGCTCACAAGTGCGACTGTCCTCGCTCACACTCTCGACGGCAATGTCTCCACAGCCGACGAAACTCGCCGACGAGAAGAGCTGTCGCAGACTGACAGGCGTCGCAACGCGGGTGAATGTATGAGGCATGAGGATCGTTTGTGCGGGCAAAACGGTCCGTCCCCGTCCGGTCGAAGTGCAAAGTCTTCGCCAGGGGGAGAGATGATGAGTTGTGAAGGGGTTTGGGTCTGTCCGAGAAATGGTTGAGCAGAGCTGCTCGTCGGGAGGGCCGCATTCTGTTCATTCGCCAAAAACCGTCAAGCCGACTTTGAGCAAAATTCAAAATTGGAGCATGGTGGTTGTAAGCGTTACATGGGGTGGATACGGTCGCGTGACGGACCAACGATAACTGATGTGCAGCGTCTGATCTTGGCGCGACAGACTCCTCATTCCGATTCTGCATTGGATTGGCCCACGGGTCATTCTGAGAATCGCAGCGTTTCATCCAACAAAACCTCGAAGGGTTTGGGGCCGAGGAGCGACTTACTTGATGTCGATGGACGGGTAACTCCACCGATCTGCAACGGATTCAGAACATTTGCGTTGGAGGCATGTTATGAACAGAGGCGCACTGCTCATCGGACTCTTCATTGCCGCATTCCTCTCGAACGGATGCAATCCGGTCGTCGATTCACCAGAGTCGGACGCTGCCTCTGCGGGAACACTAACCGCATTTGTTGAGACGACCACAACTGAAGTCGCTCAGGACGCGGATGGTGCGGAAGATCGGTTGGTGGATGAGCCAATCGAGTCTCCCCGAGACTATGACCATGCAGTTGAGATCACGAAACAGACTCCCGGTTATCGGAATCTCCAGAAGATTGGCCTCGCATTTCACGGTTATCACGACATCTTCGGGAAGTTCCCACCAGCCGTTCTGACGGGGCCGGATGGCAAGACCCCCTACAGCTGGCGTGTCGAGTTGCTCCCGATCCTCAAGCACTACGTCGATGAAATCGATTCTGAGCAATTGAGAGGGAAGACGGACCGTGAGGGCTACTGGAAGCTTATTGAGAATTGTGGATACGATCTCTCACAACCGTGGGATAGCCCGGCAAATCAAGCGTTCCTGGAGAAGGGCAACAATGTCTTTCGACATCCGACCGACAATGCGGTGTCCACTGCGAGTGGGTTCTACGCGATTGTCGGAGAAGGGACGGCCTTCGATCCAAATGAACGTTCCCGTTATGACGACATAAAAGGTTGGCCTGCCTCCACGTTGTTGATCGTTGAGGCTCGTTGCCGAGAGCCTTGGACTCGTCCCATCGACATTGCATACAGCGATATATCAACGGTCCCACTCCTTGGTGGATTCTCACGACACGGGTTCCTTGCCCTCAGCGCGGATGGTGCCGTCCACTTCGTTTCGAACGTTGAACCACCAGACGACATTCGAGCGTTCATCAGCAAATCGAAATCAGATTCGTTTGAAATTCCGGGCATCCCGTATCGCTACCAATGACCAAGTTCAAAATGGACCAAGTGGGCAATTCACGCGACATTCGTTGGCGAACTTCCTGACAATACTCACTGCAAAACGTCACCTTGGCACACTTTCTGCGTGCAAAACCGGATAGGGTTGGTACATTCTTCATTAGCAGGACATATTCTCGCAGGCCCAAGGGAACGGGCCTCTGTTCTGATCGTTGTGTGACAAGGAGGAGTTCTGATGAAGCGCTCATCGCGGAAGCAACAGGAAATCTGTAAGATACCCATGGCCCTGGATGATCCCGTTCCTGCGGGAAGTTCGATCTCCATCGAACGACCGGAATGCGTCGAACCGCACCCGCACGCGATTGAGCGGGATGTTCGCAAGCGGCTGGAGAACGAAAAGGGCATCCGCTTCATGGAGTTGGTCGTGCGTCGCATGCCGGGCGGCATCTGTCTTGATGGCGTGGTTCATACCGATGGCGAGTGTCCCGACGTCGCGAAAGTCGTTCGTGAAATCGCCAATGTCGAACAAGTGGTCAATCACCTGCTGGTGCTGCCGGCAGTCGACGAAGAGTGCGATATCGAGACGGACTTGAATTCCGCATTCGACCGTTCGTGACGTTGATCGGCAGATTCTTCAACTCTTGGGAATCAACAGGAGAATTCGACTTCACGAGGGGAGAGACATCTGATAGCTTGCGCGGCCCAAGGGGGCTGCGTCTCCAGGACGGATGACGAGATTCCCCTCGAAGAACAACGTATTGGCACGGAGGCCGTGATGAGTTCTGTCAGTTCTTCTCAACTCGATGTCCAGATTCGCTGGCTGATCCGCAGGGACATGCCGGAAGTGCTCCGGATCGAAACCGAGAGTTTCGAGTTCCCCTGGACCGAGGAAGATTTTCTCTGCTGCCTCCGTCAGCGGAACTGCATCGGCATGGTCGCCGAGCGGGATCATCAGATCGTGGGCTTCATGATCTATGAACTCCACAAGTCCCGGTTGAACATTCTCAACTTCTGCGTCGCCCCCGAGTATCGACGTCAGGGTGTCGGCACGCAGATGATCGTTAGGCTGATCGACAAACTGTCACAACAGCGACGCAAGGAAATCCTTCTCGAAGTCCGTGAGCGAAACCTCGACGCTCAGATGTTCTTCAAGACTCAGTCCTTCCGTGCGGTCAAGGTGCTGCGGGCGTATTACGACGACACGACCGAAGACGCCTACATCATGCAGTTCCGATTGAATCAGCATCAGATGCTGGAGGCGGACTTCGCTCCGACCAATCGCATCTCCGAATACGACGCCGCCTGACGGTTGCGAATTCGCGACGCCTCCGGCAGAGTGATGACACACCCGACGGATCGAGTGCCTCCGTGCTCGATCCGTCGTTTCGTTGACTCACCCAGCCGAGGCGATCATGACGCTCAAAGAGACGATGTCTGCCCTGAAGAAGATGGGCACCGCTCAGAATCGCAAGGTCTACAAGCGACACGGTTCGGGTGACAACGTCTTCGGCGTGAGCTTCGCTCAGCTCCGCCCCTTCGCGAAGAAGATCGGCACCGATCACCGGCTCGCTGAGCAACTCTGGGCGTCCGGCAACTCCGATGCACGCACGCTCGCGACCATGATCGCAGACGCGGATCAGTACACCGCGACCACCGCTGACGACTGGGTGGCGGACATCTCGTATTACCTGCTGGCTGACATGTTCGCCCCTGTCATCGCACGGTCGAAGCTCGCAAAAGGCAAACTCAGCAAATGGACTCGATCTCGCAAGGAGTTCGTCCGGCGCTGCGGGTACGACCTGCTGGCCTGTCTATTGAAGGACCATCCTGAAAAACTCGACGATGCGACGTGCCACGAGTTTCTGCACACGATTGAGAAACAGATCCACGCGTCTCCAAACTATGCACGTCATGCGATGAACATGGCGATCGCTGCAATCGGTATCTACCGTCCCAGCGTGCGGACGCAAGCCCTCACAACGGCGAAGCGTATCGGGAAGGTTGAAGTGGATCACGGAGAGACCGGCTGCCGCACTCCCGATGCAGCAAGCTACATTCGCAAAGCGGTCTCTCGCTGAGACTGGCGGTCGCCCGCGGTGACTGGCAAAAGCGGTGTAACCGGACCGTCCGCCCAGCGTGCTGACGCATTCTGTATCGTGAGTGCAACATCCGACCACCCCCTCCACGTGTGTGAACTAGCGTTCCAACGGGAAGTCTCCCGGGCCCATTCTTGCGCTCATTCCCTCGAACAACCGAGCTCACATGCCCGCCACCTCCGTCTCTCACGATTCGCTCAGAACCGCCGAGGATGAACTCGCGGCTTCGTCAACATCGACAACCCCCGGTGAACGGGAAACAGAATCGATCGACGTCGCTGACGTCATCCAAGCGATGATGCGGCCCTGGGAATCGCTCGCTGTTCCCCGGAATTATCTCAATCCGCAAGTCGTGGATGTGCGAGATCAGTGTCTCGACACGGTCGTGCTTTCGCCTTGTCCCGTTTGCGACAGCGAGTTTGCGCGGCCGACGTTCGAGATTCGGGGGCTGCCCCACCACCTGGCGACGTGCCTCGAATGCGGACTCGGACGTTTGCATCCGCTCCCGTCGCCGGAAGAGTTGGGACGTTTCTATCCGAATGAATACTACGGCTCTCCGGGGGCCAAGTTTGAGCCAATGACTGAAGCGATCGTACGCATGGTGGGGACCGTTCACGTACAGTCACTGTCTCGCAATCTGCAACCCGGATCGCGCATTCTCGACATCGGCTGCGGTCGAGGTGTGCTGTTAAGCTCACTGGCTGATCGTGGTCATGAGGTGCACGGCATGGACGTCAGCGAAACAGCCGTCGCCGGGGCTGACCCGCGAGCTGACATTCGTGTTGCCCCCTGCATCACCGAAGTCGGTTATCCCTCCGACCACTTCGATCAGGTCATCCTCTGGCATGTGTTGGAGCATCTCACGAACCCGCGTGAAGTGCTCAGCGAGATCAATCGCATCCTCAAACCGGGCGGACAGGTCATTGTTGCGGTGCCCAACTTCTCCAGTTGGCAGGCCCGTTGGTCGGGTGCTGCGTGGTTCCATCTCGACCTGCCGCGACACTTGTTTCACTTCCCGGTGAGCGGGCTGCGGCGACTCCTGACCCGCACCGACTTCACCGTCACGCGTGAGCAACACTTTTCGCTCCGGCAGAACCCGTTCGGCTGGGTCCAAAGCGCCATGAACAAGCGCAGCACCCTGCCCCGCAACGCCCTCTACAACCTGCTGCACAACTACAACGACGGCGACAACAGCGTCACCTGCCCCTGGAAGCAACGCGCCCTCCGCGCCGCCTACTTCACCGGCATGCCAATCGCCGGTGCTCTCAGCCTCCTCTCCACTGCCGCCCGCAGCGGCGCGAGTGTGTGTCTCGTCGGCCAGGCCGGTTGAGAGTCTACGCGACGTCAGCCGCGCCGGACTCGTGGGCCATGCGTTGGAGGTCGATGTCGTGATATTCGCGGGAGCGGGCGACGATGCCGTCGCGGTATTGGCGGAAGGCTCGCACGTATGTCTGTGCGGTCAACGCGAGACAGACCGCGAGTAACACCAGACCGACAGCGATGACTGCGGGCCATGCTTTCCAGAGTGAGTGCTGCCATGTGTCGGCGACGTCTGAAGCCAGTCCCGACTTCTTTGCCCACGCCTCATGAGCTTTGCCGATGTCACCTTTTGAAGGGTCCTTGAGGTTCTCCTCCCACTGTTCAGCATCGGGATCAAAACGTTCCATCGCCGCGACAGCCATGTCGACCGGAACGACCCATTGGTGCATAAGAGCAACCCCGATTGCGAGAGGCAGCAGCGTCAGCAGGGGAACGGTCGTTACCGATAACAGGTACCGTCGCCGCGCACGGCGTTCCCGGCTCAAGCGGTCTGGGCTATGTGATCCATCAAAACGAACGGCATTCCTTCTTGCGAAATCCTTCAGTGACTGGGGCAACAACAGGGAGGCTCCCACACCAATCAGCGACGGCACGAATACCGCCAGCGTGATAAGCATCACCTCGAATGATCCACTAGAATCGGTCATCAACGTCACCTGAGAATGAGTACCCGTCACCTGATTCTAGTGTGAGATCCGCCTCGCAGGTAGCTGGTGATTCGATCGTCCTGCGAATCCGCATGCGATCGTCAAGTGCATCTTGAAAGGAGGCACGTATCGGACACAAGCAATCAACGCCAATGGGCTTCAATGCAAGCCCCTTTGTTGTCAAAGACCGATCGTCGTGTCGATGGGAGTTTTGAATCGAACCGGGGGCCTGCCCGGTTGTCGAAGCGATCGGCACGAAGGCCGTATCCCGATGGAGGAACTCGAAAGAGACAGGCTGTCCGAATTGGAGAGCGAGACAGCCAGTCGAGTCGGGGAGTGCGTCTGATGCCTGGGGCCGTGATAGTCGACCGATCATCGGACGTAGGCGCAGTCACGAGACATTGGCAACCGGCCTAAAAGAATCAACGACACCCCAGGCACACGTCTTCATGTCTGTAAATCAGACACGATCATGCACTCAAGGTGCCGACGACTTTCTGGGCGGCATCTGTCAGGTCGGTGGCGGTGATAATGTCTTTGCCGCTGGCGGTGAGCATTTCGCGGGCCTTCTCGACGTTGGTTCCTTCGAGGCGGACGACGAGCGGGAGTGAGATGCCGATCTTGTCGTAAGCGGTG
>JAGQPX010000160.1 GCA_020426505.1 Planctomycetaceae bacterium
CTTCCTGACGGGCGCGGCTCGTTCGGCGACTCTGTTACCTGAATCCAAAGAGGTAGTCAGGGATTGTGTCGAAGTCCAGCAGCTTCGACAACCGACGGACCACAATCTCATTCGTCACGAGTGCAGAAGCGATTGCTTCGATGGCAGCGTTCCGAGCCCGAAGTGTCAGCGACGGGTCCAGTTGGACACAGGATGTCCAGTCATTCCGTCGCGTACGCTCCGGACTCTGAGGTCATCTGGTTTCTTGCACTCATCGGCACAAGACGATGACTTTTTGTGATGAACAAGCAAAGAGCGTCCGGCGAAATGAGTTCGCAGGACGCTCAGGAAATCATGTTGTTTGCCCCGGAGATCAGTAGGTTCCCCATCCGAACGGCAGTTCGCCGAAGGTTGTGTCAGGCGTGAAGCCGACGCCAAACGCATCGCCGGGACCGTTGAGCGGTGAGACACTGTCCAACAGGAAGTCGCCACCGAACAGGAAGTCCAGTTCTGCACGGACGAGCGGGTTGCCACCCGTCATCAGACGGAACGTGCTGTCGCCCATTCCAGGATACTCGAAGATGCCCAGATCAGGCGAACCGCTTGGAGCCTCGACTGGTACATTGGCACTCGCCGTTCCATCGGTGGCGAGCGTCAGAATATAGAGTGCACCAACATTATTAAGGGTGCCGTCAGTGTTTGGAGCGCCCACAGCAACCTCGATGCTGCCGTCATTGTCGAGGTCTCCCAGGATCGCGACCGAAGTTCCAAACTGATCATCGTCCATGAGGGCCGGTCCACCGTTCGAGGCTTCCGTGATTTCAACGGTACTGAGGATGGTCGTCGGCGTATCCATCAGGATCACGTGCACGGAACCGCGAGCACTTCCTCCCGGAACGGCCGAGTCTCGTTTTGCACCGACAAGAAGATCCTCGGCTCCATTGCCGTCAATGTCGCCAATCGAAGTGACAGCCGAGCCGAACCGGTCGCCGGCGCTCAAAGTCGGACCAGGGACCGAGGTACCATCGAGCTTGGTGGTTCCCGTGACCGTTCCGCCGGCATTCAGAGTGAACAAGTAGACGGCTCCCTGATCAACGCCTCCGGCGTCGTCCTGCTCGGCTCCAACTGCCAATCGTCCGTCACCCATTCTTGCGAGTGACGATCCGAAGAAGTCACCGTTTGTAAGGACTGGTCCACCATTCAAACCACTTGCAATCGTAGTCGTGCTGCTGACAGTGACCGATGTTCCAGCAATGTCGAGGAACAGAACGTGGACAGCACCACGGTTGAGTCCACCCGTGTCGTCCTGCTTTGCTCCCACGGCGAGGGCGAGTTCAGTGGCTCCCCCTCCATCCAGGTCGCCGAGCGAAGCGACGGATGAACCAAACAGATCACCGACGTCGAGAGCCGGCGTGTTCGGAGTGCTATTCTGAATCTTGGTCGAACTCAATACGGTCCCATCGGCATTGAGGAACACGATGTAGACCGCTCCCCGTGTCCCATCGGCATTGACAGCTCCGACGGCCAGGTCGACGTTTCCATCCCCGTTCAGGTCGCCAACGTTCGCGATCGAGGAGCCGAAGCCTTCCCCACCTGGCAGGACCGGCAGACCGTTCAGGCCACTCGAAAGCTCCGTGGTTTCCTTGACGGTGCCATCGCCGTTCATCAATTGCACGTAGACTGCGCCACCGATTCCGTTTTGCGGGGTCCCGACAGCCATATCTTCCACTCCATCCCCGTCGAAATCGCCAAGGCCCGTGACGGCCGTGCCATAGTTTTGGTTGGCGTTCTGGATCGGATTGGGATCCGGATCGAGAATGAGGCCGCTCGCGTATTCGCGGATTGGGACTCTCTGTGCATTTCGACGTCGTGTGGCACCGCCGGATGTACTGTCGAATGGACCCGGGAAGGTGGCACTGTCCAATCGTGATTTGAAGGTGCCGTCGCTGTTGTTATAGAACGCTCCGGCCTCGCCCCCCGGCGTTCCGATCCTGAGCGCGTTATTCGCATCGACTGCATCGGTAATGTTCGCGTTTCCAGCGGCCGCTGTACCCCAGTTGACGTCAAGACGTGCCAGCGGGTCGCCGTTGCCAAGGTTGGTGATATTCGGTCCCCACGTTCCGCCGGGTCCTGGAGGAGTCGCACCCGTGGCTGTGTAACCGTGCATGAAGACATCGTTACCGAAGTTGCCCTGGAGAGTGCTGCTGGTGAGTTGCAGGAACATGCCGGCGTTAATGAAGGTCGGCGTGATGCGAGCCGCAATGTCTCCTGCGGGGGGAGTGAAGTTGTCCGTTGCAAATTCTGAGTTCGCGGAGTTGGCGGAGAGATTCGCCGGATCAGCCGAACCGACTCGCACGAACAGGCCGGTCGAGGACAGCTGCAACAAGTCACCGAGATTGTCGGTTTCACCATTATTTGAAATGTCCGCATGGTCAATCACCAGCGAGAGAACCGGGTCATCCGTGAAGTTGCCGTCGGTTGCCAAAGTCGCTCCGGAGAAATCGATCTGGTTCTGAGTCGGTGACGGCGTATTGACTGCGTAGATTCCCTCTTCGCCGTTGGAGTTGATCACGTTCCCCATTGAACCCGGCATCCCGGGATCACGCCGCATGGTGATGAAGGTCGCCGCGTCCTGCTGATTGAGGATGTCGACCCCTCGTCCCACGTTGTTCTGGATCCGGTTGTCGATCATTTCGATCACCAGAAGACGTGGGAAGGTGTTGGGTTGATTGTTGTTGATTTCGACGCCGTCCTGGAAGTTCTCACGAATCTGGTTACGGATCATCGTGACGTCTTTGGCAGCTCCAGGCTGCTGACTGTTATTCTTGATGCTGAATCCATGACCCAGAGTGCGGTCATCCAACGGCGTCCCCTCAGCGACAAGTGCACCATTACGGATGATGTCGTTATCGGTCCACACGGAGATTCCACGACCGATGAGTTCGACACCCGTGCTACCGTTCCCGCCCTCAATCTCCTGGCCGAACTGATTGAGGAGTGCGCCAATCGTGTTGTCGTGAAAGACGAGCGGGTTGCCCGTTTCTCCGATGCGGCTAAAGCTGATAATTCCGAAGTCCGTGTTATCGGCGATGATATTGCCGCCGATATCGCCAAGAATCGTGAGTGCGTCGTTGCCAGTAAGTGCCGCCTGGTTCAGTTCCAAACCATCGTCGCCGTTGCCGATGATCATGTTGTCCTGCATGTCGATGTCGAGTTTGGCATCGGCGTTGACCTGCAGGAAGACGCCGTCCAAGGCGTTGCGCTGGATGCTGTTTTCCGATAGCTCGACCATCATGGGGTCGGTCTTGTCGTTCTGGCCAATGATTCTGACGCCATTAAGACCATTGTCGTCCAACGAGTTCCTCAAGACTTCCATATCATTAACGAGCACTTCGTCGACACGTCGGAAGTTGAATCCGTCGACCCCGTTGAAGTCGACAGAATTATCGTGGACATGCAAGCCCATGATGGCCGACTGCTCCTCCACTTCGAAATCAATGCCCGTCCCTGCATTTCCGGCACCGTTGCCACCGATGATGTTGTCTCGGATGAGCAGGCCCGGGGCCGCTCCAGCGTCATCAAGAGTGTTGGTCGCTTGAGCGGGGTTGGCTGTGCCGATCATACGAACAAACACGCCGTCGCCGTTGAAGACTCCCGTGCCATCGTTCGTGTTGGTAATAATGTTGCCGATGATGGCCATGCGGCCGGTTGAGTTCTGGATCATTTCCAGCAGGACGCCGGCACCGACGTTGTTGTTAATGAAGTTGCCGGCTGTGTCATCGGTGCGGCTGCCGAGGCTGATGTCGAAGTCGCCGCCGTTGAAGATGCCGCGGAAGCCGAAGCTGCCGTTGTTCTGGATGACGTTGTTGGTGAAGCTGCCGCCGCTGTTGAACGTCGACGGCGTGGCGCCCTGAATCGTGATGCCCGTCTCGCCGTTGCCGCTGAAGTTGATCCGGTCCACCGAGTTCATGTCCAGGGTGGCGTTGTCCAACTGAACCAGGAGGCCGTTGGCGCCGTTGTTCGAGGCGGACGACGTGGTGCCAAGCAGGTCAAACGTGGAGTTGGTGACGTCGATCGTGGCCGTCGAGTCGGTCATAATCAGGTCGATGCCGTTGGCACCGTTGTTGTTGAAGCGACCGACGTCGATGCTGGTGGCCGGGACGATGGTGCCCGGTCCGAGCAGGCTGAGCCGGAGTCCGTCGCCGTTGTTATTGTTCGCAAAGATGCGATCGAGTTCGAGCATCGTTGCCACCGTGTTGTCGATCGTGAGGTCGATCCCGTCACCCGTGCCCGTGCCGAGGCCAGGACCTGTGGTCGTGGCGTCGTTGAAGCTGATCGCGATCGGGTCGATCATGTTGGCGAAGGAGGCGTGCACCTGATCGCCCGTGTTTCCGCTGACGGTCATGCCGCTGAGGTCGAACGAACTGATGCCGGACACGAGGTCGAAGTCGACCGTGAGTCCGTTGCCCTGGTTGCCGTTGACGTTGAGTGACGTCCCGGTGACTGCGAGCGAACCGATGTTGACGCCGGAGGCATCGTTGGCGAGGACTTTCACTCCATCACCGGTGTTGCCTGTGGAGACGCCGCTGAGTGTCATGGTGCCCATGACGTCCGAAGCGTTCTCAAGATTGAGTTCCGCACCGTCCGCCGTGTTGCCGGTGGTGGTGAAGCCGGTCACGTCGACGTCCATGTTGACGGTCACCGCGTCAAGGGTGACTCGCAGACCGTCACCCGTGTTGCCGGTGGCCGTCACGTCGTTCACGGCGACGTTGTCGAGTGTCATGTTGGCGAGCATGATGTTGACGCCCGTGTTGACACCCATGTTGCCGTTGGCTGTGACGTCGCTGACCTCGAAGTCGCCCAGGCCGAGGACCGCATCGAGGTCGATCAACAGACCGGTTTGGTCGTTACCGCCGAAGGTGGACCCGGCACCGCCGACGAGAAGATTGTTGATCGTGACGCCGGTGGCGTCGTCGGCATCAATGTGCATGCCGTGGTTGTTGTTGTTCGATGCGCCACCGAGAATCGTCAGGTTGGAAACCGTGACGCCGTTGGTCAACCGTGCAAGGAAGCCGGTTTCATTGTTGCCACTGAACTGGCTACCGGGTGTGGTCGAGTTGAGTGCCGCCGTCGTTGTCGCTCCGTCGGCGAAGAAGGTGGTGCCGAACAGGAAGTTGTTGTTGGCCGTCGAGCCGCCTTCAATTCCGAGCGTGAGATCACCACCAGCGGTGACCTGCGCGGCATGTCCGCTGAGAGCATTACTGTTTGCAGCGACTCCGCTGAAGTTCACATCGACGGAGGTGCCTGTCCCCGTGACGGCCGTGCGGATCCCATCAAAGTCGTTGTTGTTGGCGGTGCCGTTCATGAAGGCCGAGTTGTTCAACACGGCTCCGGGGGCGATCGTTCCGACCGCGAGATTGACACCCTGAATGCCGTTGTTGTTGGCACTAAACCCGTTGACGATGACCTGTCCCACGAACTTGTTTTGCGCGGAGACGTTGATGCCGCGACCGGCAGCTGAATTTGCGGTGACGTTCTGGACATTCACCGAGCCAGTCGTACCAGGCAGGGAGGAGCCGAGCAGGCTGAGTTCGAAACCGTCATGTTGGATGTTGCCGCTCTGCCCCGCGCCGGTGACGTTGATGCCGTTGCCGACGAAGCTCGTGAGCGTCGAGAGTCCCCGCACCTCAAGCATCACGCCGTCTTGCCTGACATTCTGGGCGGAGATGTTATTGAACTGTGTGACGGACCCGGAGGCCTTGTTGGCATACTGAATTCCGATGCCCCGTTTGCTCGCGGCATTGGCGGTGACGTTGTTGAAGCTGAGGTCAGCAACGGTGTTCAATCCGTTGACGTCGATCCGGATACCGTCGGCTGTGATCCCCTGTCCGGCGTTGGTGACGTTGAGTCCGCTGAATGTGGCGTCAACGTCGGCCCCATTCTTGACAAACAAGGCCGCACCCACCGCCTGAGCGTTGATTGCGGAGGTGTTGGCAATTTCGTAAGTGCCGTCAGAGCCGGAGTCGTACCGTGTCACGAAGGCGCTGGACGTGCTGTTGTTGACTGTGAGACCACTGAAGGACAGGTTGCCGGTCGAGTTCTGAGCGACCACGCCGGAGATGCTGTTGTTTGGGTCGGTGCCGGCAGTGGTGACGGTGCCGCCGTTGATGTCCAGATTCAGCGTGGCATTGTTGTTGGCGACGAAGCTGAGTGCCTGCTTGGTCATGTTCCCCTGCAGGGAGACATTGTTCAGGGTCACGCTCGTGTCGGCGTTGACGATGGACGTGATCTGCAGGCCGCGGTTGACGTTGTTGTTGGAGGTCAGGCGATCGATATTGAAGTTGGACGTTCCGTTTCTCAGGAAGAGATGAGCACCATCCTCGGCGCTGCCAGAGACGTTGAGCAAATCCGCATTGAAGGCGGAGATGTCGCCGCCCAGAATGTTGACGTCGAGTCCCGAACGGGCCGAGTTGCGAAGATTGACGCTGTTGAATGCGTTGACGCTGATGTCGGCACCACCCGTGGAGTCAAAATCGGCGCCAAACACGCCTGCGTTGTCGCCCATGAAGTTATTGACAGACAAAGCAATCATGGACCCGATACCGCCCGCCTTGACATTCAGGGCATCGGAGCCGGCGCCCAGCGCAGAGGTGTTGTTGATCGCGACATCGACGTTTGCGCCACCTTTTGCTTCGATGTTGAATCCGTTGGCTTTGGAGTTGTTGGCGATGACATTGTCGAAGTCGGCATCAATCGTTGACATCACTCCGGTTGCTGTGAGGTCAACCTCATTACGAGCGCTGGCGGTGCCGTTGCCCGCAAACGTCGTGTTGGAGACAGGCGTGGTGGTCTCGAAATGACCGCCCGATGCGACATTGACGTCGAGTCCCTCGAGCTTATTGTTTCGGACTTCGACATCGTTCATGTCGAGCTGCACCGTGGCAGACTGCGCGGGAGCGCCCACTCCGACCTCGACGCCGATGCCAGCGCTCGCGATGGAGTCGCCGTTCGAGTTAACTTTCAGATCGTCAAGACTGACGTTCGCGTCTCCGCCCGTATGAGCGCGAACCTTGATGCCCTCTCGGGCGGAATTGTTGAAGAACCCGTTTGAGACATTGACATTCGCCGTGCCGTTGTTGATCGCTTCAACGAGCAAACCGGGGCCGAACACGTTGTTGTTGACGGCGATTCCCGTCATGGAGACGGTGAGCATGTCGCCGGCACCGTTCGCCTGAATGACGATCCCGGCGTTATTCACGATGATCGGGTTCGCACTACCGATGATGCTGACATCGTCCGTAATGTTCAGGTTGCCGAGCGTCTGATTGAGAACGGCCCCATCGAGGTTCGCAGCAAACTGAATCGTGTCTGCGCCGGCGGTGGAGTTCGCCAGGAAGATGGCTTCACGCAGCGACAAGTCGCCGGGGTTTGAGTTACCATCCAACTCGTCGATGGGGTTATCGACGGTGAAAGTGGTGAGAAGGGTGCGTTGCTCGAGTGCTTCGGCAATGCAGGCGGCCCGGGCTGCGAGGCGTTTGCCGGATCGGCGGCGACGCGAATTGATGCGTCCGAATTGAATCCGACGTTCAAACCACTTCAGCCAGTCGTTGCGTAACATCATCATTCTCCCAAACGTATGCAGAGCGCCGCCTGCAGTGTTCGCCGACCGGCCACTGAGGCCTGTCGTCTTCACGAACCTGCGGAGGTTGATCGCCCGCGTACGGAATTACGTTTCGATTCAGTCGAAAAAGGTGGGGATACTCCGATTTCAGACTCGGCATCGATCACTGCCAACGACTGCCTGAGAGGGGGGAAGACAGGCCGTCGGCGATGCCGAGTTCTTAGATCAATGCAGAATCACGCGCTGACACCAGTGGTGAACAAGCGCGCAAGCCAAGGTCCAATATCTCATTCTCCCTGTAGTAACGTCACCTGCAAACTTCCCATAAGCGGAAGTTTTTTACGAAACTATGGAACAAGTGTTCCTGAATCCGTGAGGTTCGAACGGGGGGAGGCATCGTGCCAAGGCGATTGACCCGCGCTGCATCGACTTTGCAGCATTTCCCGATCGTAACGCGAATTCCGGACACACGTCCAGTGTGTAGACACAGAGTCCAGAGAAGAATTTCGGTCTGCGGAGGAAACTCCCACAACGAGGATTCGGCAGTTTACGGGCTTTGGGGGCGATTTATCGCAAGTTGGACGGTTTCACCAGTTATGACGGCGTTCGATGCCAAAGGCAGATCGCTTCGGTCATCACAGAAAGAGAATCAATAACTCATCTTCAACGGCTTTCATGGAGAGAACCGGTCGTCAGATGCACCTTGGATCTGTGAATGGCACGGGCCATGATCCTTGAGGTATGCTTAGCCTGTGGATGATCCACGGTTCACCAACTGGTATGTCAGTGACGGCGTCCGTCTCATGAGCAACGACCCTGCTGCCTCAACGTCAGAGCCAACTCCGTCGCATCCGCCCAAAGAGCGACCGGTCTGGCTGCAGATGGTCATGGGGCTGGTGATGGCAATTGTGGGATTGCTGGTCGTCGCACTGCTGATCAGTTTTCTGCTTCCTTCAACATACACGGTCACGCGTTCGATCGTCATTGACGCTCCGCCGGCCGAGATTCATCCGTACATCGAGACGCTAAATCAGTGGCCGGAATGGACAACCTGGAACACCGAGAGGTTCCCGGAACTTGTCTACTCCTATGAGGGTCCAGAGGCCGGCGTGGGGGCGATTCAAAAGTGGACGGACCCGGAAATGGGAAGCGGACGGCTTGAGATCACCGAGAGCAGCGAGGCGGACGGCATCCGGTTCACTCTCCTTTTTGAGCAGTCACCTGAGCCGCTCACCGGATCGATTGTCTATGCAGCGACGGACGGGGGAGGCACGCGCGTCACTTGGATCGGCAACGGGGACGTCGGCTCCAACCCGGTCGCACGCTACTTTGGTCTGATGATGGATTCGATGATCGGAGTCGATTACGAAGCAGGACTCTGCAAGCTCAAGATTCTCGTCGAAGCTCCGCACGCAGAGTAGGTTCCGCCCGTTCTAACTTCAGGATATCTGGTCTGCGCCCCCGGCTGGGGTCCGCGACAAGGTGGGCTTCACAGGATGGCCGTCCCGGGTTCGTGATCTCTTGGAACTGGCCTATCACTGATCTGGCTCCCGTCACATAATCCGCCATCGGCGAACCCCTCGGGTCTCGGTAGCCCGTTCATTCGACATAACCGCTCCGGACAGAGAAGTCTCTCGGGAGAGGATGTCCGAGGGGTCTCTTCCTACACTCAACCTTCAGACCGTGACGATAGTGCCATTGGTGCAGATGCGTCACGTGCTCATTCGAGATCGTTCCTCGTGTATCGTGCTCATCTCCGCCGTTCCGAAATGAACCGGGCCCCCGCCGACTTGGACTTCCTCGAGATGTCCGACGTCGGCACGTTAGAGATGTACCCCTCGATGCCGACTGACACGACGCGACCTTCACGAAACTTACCCCAAATACGACGAACACGCATCCGCTCGGCTCACCTGGTGGGGGTCGGCGGCTCCGGGATGCAGGCTCTTGCTCAACTGATGCACGGGTTTCGCTGCCGCATCACTGGGTCGGATCAGGGGATCCCGCAGCACCTCTTTTGGCGGCTGCACCAACAGGGGTTGCGAGTCAATCAGGGTCACGACGCAGCAAACCTGCCGGAAACGACCGATGTGCTCATCCACAGTCCTACGATTCCTGGTGACAATCCGGAACGTGTGGAAGCGGCGCGATGCCAGCTGCCCCAACTTTCCTTGAGCCAGGCGATCGGCCGTCTGATGGCGAATCGCATCGGGGTTTCGGTTGCTGGTACACACGGCAAGACATCGACGACCTCGCTGCTTGGACACCTGCTCGACACGGCAGGCCTGTCCCCATCTGTTCTCGCGGGCGCGGAAATCCGGGGACGGGGCGTGAGTGGCTGGGCCGGACGCAGCAAGCTGTTTGTCGCCGAGAGTTGCGAGTATCAGGACCACTTTCTTGATCTCACTCCCAAACATGCGATTCTCCTGAACATCGAGCCAGACCACTTCGACTGTTTCCCGACATTGGAGTCATCAATCAAGTCTTTTGGTCGTTTCGCTGGTTTGCTTCCCGATGACGGGACACTCATCGTCAATGCGGACTGTCAGGCGGCCATGCAGGCGGCTCAGCAGACGCAGGCCAACATCGTGACGTTCGGGACTCGACTCGGGTCCGACTGGTGGCTCAGCGATATGCGTCAGACGTCACAGGGTTGGCGATTTCGAATTTTCCATCAATCGATGTTCTTCGGTGAATTCGACCTCCCTTTGCCGGGACGACATCAGGTGCTCAACGCTTTGGCAGCCATCGCCATGAGTCGAACATTAGGAGCCTGTCGTCGCGACCTCTCCGAGGGACTGCGGTCATTTCCCGGCGTGGTGCGACGATTTGACCAGATTGGTTCGTGGAAAGGGGTGACGTTGATCGACGATTACGCGCATCACCCGACGGCGATACGCACCACCCTGAAGACCGCTCGTGAACGATTCCCCAAGCGACGCGTGTGGTGTGCCTTTCAGCCACATCAGATCTCCCGTACGCAGAATCTGCTCTCCGACTTTGCCCGCAGCCTGGGTGTCGCAGACGAGGTGTTGATCGCCCCCATTTTCGCTGCCCGCGAGGTCGCGACGGACGACCGTTTCCGGCTGTCCCGTGAAATGGTCGATCGCGTGAATCGCACCGGGACATCCGCCCGCTTTGTCGAGAGTCTTGACGAGATCACGACCACAATCGAGACTGAGGCGCGACCGGGCGACGTGTTCGTCACTCTCGGAGCGGGTGACATCGACCGCATCGCCTATGAATTCACCCTCAGGTTGCAGCGGCACCGCGCCTCGTAACGTGCAAGGCTTTTGCAGGTGACGCTGCTTTCAGCGCGGCTGCGTCTCACGGAAACTGCATGACGACTCTCGAAGACTTCAGCGACATTCTCCGTCGCGACGAACCACTGGCACCGCTGACCTGGCTTAAGGTTGGCGGTCCCGCTCAGTACTTTTTCACCCCTCGCTCGGTTGAGCAACTCGAACAGGTCGTGCAGTGGTGCAACGACGAAGAGTTGCCCATTCGACTGCTCGGCGGCGGCTCGAACGTGCTGATCCGGGACGAGGGGGTCCCCGGGGCGGTCATCCAGTTGACCGGTGAAAGCTTCGCTGAGATCTCTGTCGACGGCACCATCATTCGTGCGGGCGGCGGTGCTCTTCTGTCGAATGTCGTCTCACAATCGGTCGCTGCCAAACTGGCGGGGCTCGAAACACTCGTCGGCATCCCCGGCACGGTCGGCGGAGCATTGCATGGCAACGCTGGCGGACGTCATGGAGACATCGGCCAGTTCGTCAAATCGGTGACCGTCCTGACGGCGAAGGGGGAACGCTTCACGCGAACCGAGGATGAACTCTCCTTCTCGTATCGCCGCAGCAGTATCAACGAACTCTGTCTCCTCTCAGCCGAGTTCCAACTGACTGAAGAGGACCCGGTCGAAATTGACCGCAGGATGCGAACCGTCTGGATCATGAAAAAAGCGGGACAACCGTTTTCATTTCAGTCCGCCGGCTGCATCTTCAAGAACCCCCGCGGCCTCAGCGCCGGTGCCCTCATCGAACAGGCTGGTCTGAAGGGCACCCGCGTCGGCAATTGCGAAGTCAGCGACCGCCACGCCAACTTCATCGTCACCCACGAAGGAGCCACGTCCGCAGACGCGCTCCGTCTGATTGACCTCATCCAATCCCAGATACACGACGCCCACGGGATTGAACTCGAACTGGAGATTGACGTGTGGTGAGGATACCGAGGCGGATTGCCGAGATTCGTTTGAAAGTCATGCGTGCCTTTGATGTCCGAATCCGTCTTTCCCTGTATCGATTGATGCCGAATGACATCAAAGGAATCAGCATCTTGGCAAAACTTGGTTGACTCAATCGGAACTCAGGTTCCCAATGTCACTGAGTACGCGTTAGCCCCAATCCCGTCACCGGTATTTGCGGGTATCCGATTGATGATGGACGTACAACTACCAAGTTGTTTGAGCGCGCTGTATGAGGTCACGAATGGCTTAGACCTTCCAGGGTACCTTCCGGATTTGTTTTCGTCGAACGACATGAGTTTTTCACTGATACGGGCTGAACACCTTGTCGAATGGTATCGGGGTCAAATGTCAAACGACGGATCACGAGGCGGCGCGTGGACGCTCCTGCCGCACTGGATGAAGGTGCTATCGATCGGATATCGCGCAGACGGGCTTTGGAATCGCCATTGGTTACCTTTCGCAACTGACGGAGCAGGAGGAGTCCAATTCATCTCGACCAATTGGCCCTCATGTGTCTGTCAATACGATTCCGAAACGTTTGGCATCCGTCGCAGCGGTCGGACGCTCTCTGCTTACCTCCAATGGGTGTCTCGAAGAATTCGAAATGGAACGTTCGAAGTTCTTGATCCAAGTTGACATCGTGAACTGAGAACGGGCGAGCGCCCAAAGGCGGTGGCTAACTCCCATCTCAGAATAAGAACAGCATTGAATCGTAGGGGCATCAGGCCGTTAAGTCGGTTTGCAGAATTACAGACAGAGCATGTAGGCGACGAGGTCGTCCTTCTCCTGGCTGGTGAGATTGAGTTCCAGCACCAGATTGAAGAACTCCACTGTGTCGTGCAGGGTCGGACAGCGGCCGTCGTGGAGGTACGGCGGTGAGTCCTTGATGCCTCGGAGGGGGAACGTCTTGATTGGTCCCTCTGGTCGACCGACATAGAACCGTTCAACACGCAGATCGTGCATGTAGTCGTCCACGAATGCGGGACCGGAATGGCACTTGACGCATTGGGCCTTGCCGTGGAAGAGTTCCTCGCCTCGCAGTTCCGACTCGTTCGCCAGTTCCGGAATGAGCCTCATCAGCGGATTGAGTTTGGGGGCGGGCGGGTAGTCGAGGATGGAATTCATGTCTCCCATGCGATTGGTCACCTCACGTTTCGCTGCCCGCGGGCCGATGGCCTGCTGCATGCCAGGGTCGCCGTCGAAGTACTCTTCGACTTCCGAGAAGTGATCCATGCTGCGGATCGATCGTTTCGACGAGAGCTGCATCAGGTTGAAGTTGCCCCGCATCGTCGGCGTGTCTGTGCGGAGTCGAGCCATGTTGGGACGCGAATCAGGTCCAAGCTCGAATGCTCCGTTGGTGTGACCGTTGACGTGACAGTCGAAGCAGGCAACACCCTTCGAGGGCTTTTCGGTGATGCGGTGGTCCGTGTGGTTGAACCATGTTGTCGGCGATGGACGGAGCAGCTCCTTCAAGCCTTCCATCTGCTCTGGCGTTAACAGTCCGTCGAAGATTTCGTAGTAGTTGTCCAGCGTGACTTCGCGACCGTTCGTGACGTCGCCCAGCTCCTTGTGTGTCGACAGGAACATCGGTGGCGGGAACTCCGGGAGATAGCTCGACGGGAAGTCCATGTCGAGGTCGATCCGTTTGTGCTCGGGATGTGCTTTGACCCATTCATCGGGAAAGACCATGTGAGCAACCGACTGCAACGGATGGGCCAGTGGTTTGTAGGGGAACAGGTCCTGTTCCTTGATCTCACTCGGAGACATTGAAGCGAGCTCTTCGTAAGTGCTGACTGATTGCGGGAGTCGAGCGACCGGACCTTCCATGATCGGCTTACCGCCGGACATGAACTCCCCGATGATTGGTGTCTCAGAGAAATCGAAGCGACTTGCCATGTATGCCTCGACGTCGCTCATCAGATCGGGTTTTTGTTTCCGATGAAACTCCAACCATTGCTCGAACCGCATGGGCAGGATGGGTGATCCAAACGATGAGACGCCGCGCCCGTAGTACCGCCAGAGATCGAACGGTGTTCGCATCCCCTTGGTCAACGTGGGGTACAGCATCAGTTCGTCTTCGATGAATGGGGCCACCGAGCCGGGGTTTTCAACGGCGCCGACGGAGTAATCCTTGCGGGTGACTTCTGTCCGGAGGTTCTCTGAGTTGGGAGAACTTTCATCACCCTCCGTTTCGGAGGTGGACGGATCCTCCGGCGTCGCGGCTTCGAGTCGGCCCGCTCCGATTTGTGGGACACGGCTCAATCCTGTGCCTCGATACTGGTCGTATGACCAATTGACACCGATCACGATTGCAACCACAAGCAGCAGTTGCAGGATCTTTGACATGTAAGGTTTCATGGGTTCGTCGCTTGGAATCAAGAATGAATGAATAATCAGCGATCATCGACACGGCTGCGAAATCACGCGTGAGATACGCGGCAGCATCAGACGGGGAGCGAGTGCCCCTGCAATCTCAGGCTGGGGACCTTTCGCTTGTCGGTCATGGGAGCCCCGTTCGCCGGTTTTGAAATCGACTCGTCCGTATTGGCGGTCGAGACGAGACGGGGCACACGTCGCGGAAAGACATTTGGAAGCAAGACCGTCCATCCAGCTGCGAGGAAAACGATATTCTTGAAGATGTACTGTCCTTCAACGTTCGGTGCGAAGGGGGCGAACTTGAATGTGAATTCGGTCAGCACAAACAAGGGCATAAACGTGCCGATCATGTGGCCGATGAACAACACGAAGGTCACGCGCGGCAGAACGTTGAAGATGAACCCCAAGCCGATCGCACATTCGAGCACTGCCAGACACCACAGCGCCGTGCTGGCATCCATCCAATGCTGCGTCATCGACATCACAGTTTGTGTGGCGAGCATTTCCGCTGGGCTCAAGTCGGGGAAGAACTTGAGGATCCCGAAGTGAAAGTACACCAGGCCGAGTGCATAGCGAAGAAATGTGGGAGAAGCGACGTTCGGAGTCTGTTTTTTTTCCATTGTGTTACGCGCCCAGAATCGAGTTGATGAACACAGAAATGAATAACAGGCGAAGATCCGTGGCGTGATGAGATGCCCTGATGGAGCAGGAAATGAAGACTCCCACGGACCACAACATTAGTCTGTACAACCCTTAGGGCATTGTCTGTCGGCGCAGTCGGCGAATCTTTGTAGCTCGAATCCGACAAATCTGCGCAGCGTAAGCGACCCCCGTGTGTGGAAAACCATTGCACGGTCAAGGCTTGTGCTAAACGGCGTTCCCCCCCCCCCCCCGGGGGTGGACCATCGTGCTGACAGTCAAGTAAAGCGCGTTCAACAGGTCTGGCGACAGTCGTGTGCCATCACATCGCCTCGGATTGTCAAAATGCCCCGACAACTTCTCCCTGACTAGCCGACACTGCCGCGCGCAGGACTCGGAAGTCCATACTCTCCGAAAGAAAACGGACATGTCCGTCACAGAACATCGCGTGACATCCTCCAGAATGAAAACTGAAGAGTTCATCATTTGGTCCGCAATTCATGTCGACCCAGGGGCACGACGGCGGACCTCCCCAAGGGGTTCGATGAAAGTTCGGCGTAAAGGAAACACCGAATGCATTGTCCGGCTCTGCCCATCTCCAGTGAGACCTCTTGCTGCCGATGACGACGGGGTCATCGTATAGAGAGTCCATCCCATCGTTTCTCCCGACACATTCCCCCAACGCCATCGTGTTGCTTGTTCCATCGGTGACCTGCTTAATTGTGCTTCCCTCCCATCTCAATCCTCCGTGAACCATGGTCGAACTGTCGGGAAGTCCCGTCACAGGACTAATGTTTGTGTGGATGGTGGGACCGTAATCGATCGCGCCGTATCCATCACTGTCCGTATCTCCATTTCGGAGTGCGGCACTCGGGCAGATGTAACCAGCGATTGCGATCTGAGTGATCGCAATGTTTTCCGGTGTTTGATTGTAATATGAGCCGAAGTCGAACTGGCCGGAAATGTTCGCTTGATCAATATACGGCAACACATGAGTGAAAAATGATTGGCGGTCAAAATTCTGCCCGAATGGACCGCTGCCAAGACCCTGTCCGGAAGACGGGAAACGTCGGAAAGTCGACTCGTAATTGTGCATTGCCAGGCCCAATTGCTTGAGGTTGTTTTTGCATTTGGTGCGACGCGCCGCTTCGCGCGCCTGCTGTACGGCCGGCAACAGAAGTGCAATCAGAATCGCAATGATGGCAATGACGACCAAGAGTTCGATCAGAGTGAATCCTCTCTCAGAGTTGTTGATGGCTCTCGCATTCATTGGTGATGAGTTCCTGACGGAGTTTAAATGGAAAAGAAGAATGAGATGAATCGAATCAGCCGGTCCACGCATCCAGAAGCGGTGGTCACGGCAAGATCGAAACTAAGATCGATTATGCGAGCCCGGCCAAGCCTTGTCTGTCGGCGGAAATAAGAATTCCGTGTAGCCGGTTTCCGACAGCTGCGCAGCCCATGTGCGACGACGATCAGCCGACCACGTTGTGCTCAAGGGCGAACCGGATCAGTTCGGCTGTGCTTTCCAGATTCAGCTTTTCCATGACACGGGCTCGATAGGTCGAGGCCGTGCTGGTGCTGACCTTCATCTGCTGGGCGCATTGCTGCAAGCTCTTGCCTGCTCCCAAAATGCGAAGCAAATCAAACTCTCGCTGTGAGAGGGACTCGAGCCCGATCCGCTCACGTTTTGGCCGACGAAGGTGTTTGAGAACCTCGGCCGACACCTTCGGTGAGATGTAGATGCCTCCGTCATAGACAACCTTGATGGCCTCGACCAACTCGTCAACGGCGGCGGATTTGATGAGATACCCGTGGGCTCCGCTCTCCAGCACTCGCACGGCGTAGTGGATGTTTTCATGGACTGTGAGCACGAGGATCTTCACGGTCGATTGTCGGCGGAGCAGCGATTCGATGACGGCTGGCGCATCGAGTCCGGGCATCGAGTAGTCCAGCACCACACATTCGGGATCAGTTGACTTCACAATCTCCATGACTTGCGAACCGTTGCTCGCCTGACCGACCACATTGACTGTACCGCTGTCACTCAGAATCCGAGCGAGTGCTTCCCGGACCATCGAATGATCGTCGGCGAGAACAACTCGAATTGGAAGATCGCCGGACATGGTAGGAAATCCGTCAGGGGAATCGCTTATTACTCACCATTTTGTAGTGGAATCGTGACGTCGATCCGAGTCCCGGAGCCCGGATTTGATGTGAGTGTGAATCGACCGCCGAGCAGTTCGGCCCGTTCCTGCATCCCAAGCAGGCCCAACCGTGAGTTGTCGCGCTGCTGTGGGTCGAACCCAATGCCGTGGTCTTCGAGCGACACTTTCAATTGGTTCGCATTAACGGCGACCGTGACGGAGGCTTTTCGCGTATCTGCATGCTTGACGATGTTCGTCAGGCCCTCCTGCAGGATTCGGTACACATTTTCTCCAACCTTCGGAGTCACCAGTTCCTCATCAAAGGCGAGGTGAGTATTTACGGTCATTTCGTTCCGCTGGCTAATCTCTGTGGTCAGGCTCTCCACGGCATCGTGAAGTCCCAAGTCATCAAGGACTGCCGGGCGGACCCGCGAAGCGACCTTGTGGATGGACTGCAACAAATGATCCGTCTCCTCAATGGCTCGTTCCAAGAGGAACTGACGTTTTTCCGCATCCGATTGACGTGCGGCAGATCGGAGATCCAGACTGACGGCCGTGACCTGTTGACCCAGGTCGTCATGCAGTTCTCGGGAGATATTTCGTCGCTCCTCTTCCTGCGTCATCAAGAGTTGATCGGAGAGGGTCCGCAGCCGAGCCTCGGAGTCGATGATTGAGTCAGCCTGCATTCTGCGGATTGCCGCGGAACGTGCCCAGAACCACCCGATGATGGCCAGCAAAGTGACCGCCCCCAGATAGATCCACATCAGCTGCTTCAGAAGCTTTTTCGAAGCGGCGAACTCCAGTTCACGCGGAACGTACGAAACGAGAATGAGCGGTGCGGAGTCCTCGCTTTTCGTCGAGACGTCACTGCCGGGAGGAGAAAGTGATTCCGAGAAGGCGACTCGCCGGAATGTGAACAGTCCGGATGGCGTCGTGAATTGCCCGTAGGCGTTCTCGCCGATCTGTTGCCAGGCGGAGGGGAAGTGCTTCGAGAACGTCTCGGTATGTCCGAGCAGCCATCCCCACGCATCGTCGGCGTTACGGCCATGAATGTAGTGACCGGACGAATTCACCAGGAGTGTGACCCCGGGCAGTGACAGGTCATTGAGTCTCCGGAGAAGGTGATTGCCGGCGTAGTTCAATGCCAACAATCCACGAGTGCTGCCCACGCTGTCAACGACTGGCGTGAGAAACCGAAGCACCGGCTCAAGCGGACGTTCAATCTGATCATGCTCGACGTTCAGATCGAACTCTGAAACAAACACCTCTCCCGTTTGAAGTTTAAGCGCCGCTCGGTAGTAGTAGCGATCATCCTTCGCCTGCAACTGGTCATGGGGCACGATCTCCGCCTGCCCGCCTCGAAAGTTCACTCGAATGACTTCATTCCCCTGTGTGTCGAGAAACCGAATCTGATCGTAGACGGACCTTCTGGTGCCGAAACGAACGTACTCCTGCTCCAACTCACGTCGCGTCTCCGGGTGGCCAGAGAGAAAGTCTTGCAGAGTTTTCTGTTCCGCCAGATACAAGACGTCTGATCGGACGGTTTCGATGGCACTATTCAGGAAGTCGTATTCCTCATCGATGCGTTGAGTCCCCTGTTGGCTTAATAGCGAGGCCTCGTGGTGCGTCTCCTGCAGGTAAACGATCCACACAACTCCGCCGAGCAGCAAACCAGCGACGGCAATCAGCGTGACCATGCGCGCCAACACGGCACCAGAAATCGGCGACAATCGATGGGAGTCAGAGGAAGCGTTCAAGGGAGAGTCGGCAGCGTGAGTGATGAAGTCGGCTGCCGCAGGACCGGCGACCGGATCGACTGTCAGTATAACACGCCAGTGAGGGCGAAGGAGCTTTCCGACGCTGGCCTGCGAATCTGTTTCATACGTGTCGACGGATCACTCTGCCGACTTTGAGTAGTCGAACGTCGCCACCTGTTGCTTCAACAGCAGTTCGACCTTCTGTTTGTCCACATTTCCGCGAACCGTGTGATAGATGTGGTTCGTCTGTCGGTGTTTGTACAACAACAGTCCATTGCGGCGGTCATAACAGCGGAGGAGTCCGATGCGTGAGTTCTCATCAGAGAACTTGGTGATGTGATTGCCGATCAACAACGGGACATGCCGGGGTTGATCGAGTGGAATGCCTACGTCCACCAGGCGAATCCCCCAGAGATGACGGCCATCGGTGCGCGAGAGGGCGTGGACCCAGCCGTTCACGATCGGGAGTCGCGCCATGCCGTGAACCTGATGGATGCTGAACACATCGCTGTCATCGGAGAGTCGCGAGACCAGCAGGAATGATTGATCCGGGTGTGTGATCACCTCGACGGAAGAGATCTCTTCCGGGAGTTCGGCCTCGTGAACAGCGATGTCCTCACCGGACTGCCAATCGACGACCGAGATGCGTCCGCGCGGATCGATCAGGGCAACGGCTCGATCGTCCATGCGGACCGGCCACAGGTCCGATGGGATCTCACGCGTCCATAACTGGTATCCTGATGACAGGTCGAACACACGCACGGTGACCGGAGTGTGCTGCTGTTCCAGCTTCTGCAGGCGCAACGACCGCCCCTCTGTTCGATGCGGCAGCGAGTGGCAGAGAGCCAGCGTTCCCTGCACGGCGACGATTGTCGAAATAACTTCCTGCGTTGATCGACCGTTGAGCACTTTCTCCGGCCAGTCCCAAACGTGGGTTGTGCTGCCGTCGATGGGGCTGAGGACCTCGACGCGGGGAGTGTCGCTGCGGAGCAGGACGAGTTGTTGATCATCACCCACACATTGCGCGCCGACGGGCATCCGGAATCGCGTCCAGATCTCGGTGCCGTTCTGCGGGTCCAAGGCGATCAGACGATCACGATCCCAATGGCAGAGATACGATTCCGTCGCCGGACCGACCTGCAAATAAGGTCGACCAAACAGATCGAACAGTCCTGTCTGCGAATCATCCCACAGCGGGACCGGCGTTCGGCTCACGTCATCGAGATCGCGCGTGTTCGTCAGGCTTTCTTCGACAAGGGCAGCATCTTCGCCCTCCGGCGGCCAAATGGCCGAGCGAGGTAACTCGCCGCTTGCCTCTTTCAGGCGGAAACCGAACAACTCGTTTCCGACTCTCAGGCATAAATGTGATCCGTTGGCCCAGGCATGTTGTAACTCTGTGACCATCCGCGGGCTCGTTCCTGCCGGGGGAAGATCGATAATGACCGGATCCTCTTGATCGGCTCGATACAGGAACACATGATGCCCCGGTCGATCGACCTGGACGGTCACCCACTCCCAGGGACTCTTCCCGGTGACCGTCATTGGGACGGTTCGTACATGCAACATGTCCATGATCGAGTCATCGGGCGACTCGGATTCCGTGATGACTGGTTTATCGAGTCGCCATCTCTGCATGCCGTATCGTGTTCCTGCGGCATCATCAGCCGTGGGGGGCCGTACGTCTTCGACATTACCCGTCGGCGATTGGGGTGTGCGATTCGCCGCAAACAACATCGGGAATTGCGTTGTCAATCCGTCACGCAGTGCCGGTTCAGGCGCGACTGTCTCCCAGAAACGGCGTTGGAGCCATCGGTCGAAACGAACCGAGTGGTTCGTGTGTTTATTGGTGAGGTACATCTCGCCAAGCGGTTGCCGCAGGATGCGTGTGACAATTTGCTGCGTTTCCGGTCGGTCCCCCGACCAGACTGCCTTCGACAATTCGCTGACAAGGTTGGCCGCACGTTCCTGAGGCGATCTCAGTTTCGGGATCAGATGGACTGCGATGCGAACAGCCGCATCGACCCCCGACAGCACTGGGACAGTACCAGCAGCGTCGTTCCAGACTGGCTGCGCTGCCAACAGGATTAGATCGATCTCCTTACTCGGCAATGCGTCTGGACCAGATGATTCTCTCTGGGCGGGGTCCTGGGGAATCGACGCTGTGGCATTGTGGCCCTCTGACGTCGTTGACACGACTTCGACGTCGTCCAACGATTGTGAAACAACGACTCCATCTTCGACCGCGTAATTGCGAGGCTCCACGTATCGCAAACGTGGCGGGGGACCGTATGAGACGGCGAGTCCGCCGATTTCGATGGTTTCATCGTTGTCGACGTCGCGCTTGAGCTGAGTCACCTGTCCGTCGACGAGATTCACACTTTGCATTCCGCCCGACAATGTGGGGAAGACATACTCATCGCGATGGAGGATCCCGCGACCGGCCGGACGCGAAATGGAACTCACCCACAACTCCTGACCATCGCCAATGCCGACCGCGATCACCGTGTCATTGCCAAGGATCAGCAGCCGATCGTCAATGGGTCCCGCAATCATCAGGCCGTCGCCACGTTGCCGCGTCCACAATCGAGTGCCGGTCTTTGTGTCGTAAGCGGACAGTCGATCGGAGTCCGGCGAGGCCATGATGACCCGATCATCAGTGACATGCAGAAAGGGATCTCGCCAGGCATTGCGAATCGGCAAACGCAGTCGGGCGATGACGTCGCGTTGACTCCGATCGGCGTATTCCCGGCGGACCGGCTCGACAATGTCGTCTCGCGCATAGCGGACTGACCAGGTCAAACGGCGTGTGAGCAAGTCGACACACGCGAGTGACCCGGCAGTGGTGGTGCAATAGGCCCTCCCCTGATGGACGGTGACACGTCCTGCCGATGCATGCCGTGAGAGGTCCTCTTCAAAGCTGCGCAAAACTTGGCCAAGCGGAACGGACCACTCTAATTGCCCCGACGTGAGGTCAATCGCCAGCAGAGACAGGGTGCCTTCATACTGGCCAAGGACTAACCCCATCGTCCCGATTGGCTGAGGTGTTGTGAGAAAGTACACATCAAACAAATTCGGATCGGGAGCCAACAGTTGCTGACCTTGTGCGATCTGCGGGGGAGTGATGGCATTCATGCCAGCCGACCACATCAGGCGACCATCGATCACGGAAAACGCGGTCAGTGTATTCCCGACCACATACTCCTCCGTATCCCGGTCGTAATGGGAACAATCGGCGATTGTGAACAGTCGCGAACCGTCGGTCGACATCTGATCGAGGAGGGGTGACCGGATCAGTCTTTCCAGGAAATAGATCGTTGACCGCGTATGTGATGCAGAATTCTGTGGGTCCTCGACGGGCGCCCGGTGACCAAACAGTGAGTTGACCTGGACGTGCCAGAGGACGTCGCCATTCGATGCGTCGATCGCCATCAGCTGTTCCAGTTGCCTGACGAACACGCGTCCGTCATGAACGACGGGAGTCGACGAAAGCAAAGGCATGACGGACTGGGCTTCCAACTCGGCGAGTGTCTTTTTGATTCCCTGACCAACCGGCGTCACTTGTGGCGTAGCGACCTTCCACAGCGATTGGGATTTCCAGTCACCATCAAATCGACCGGCGATCTGAGATGTCGCATCAGCTGCTTTCGATTGAATTCTCGACAAGAGTTGAAGCACCGAGTCGCGCACATCCCGGTCAACGAGCGTACCGTTGAGGTGGCGAGACCATCCGGCAGCGACCTCTGGTTCGCCGCGATCAAGAGCCAAACGCGTCAGCGACAAACAGGCTTGCTGACTCGCTTGCGTCTGACGGTATCGCTGGACGACGCGCTGCAAGGCGGACTCGTATCCTGTTTGGATGGCGACTGCCAGCTCCGCGGCGGCGGGTTGTCCATACAATCGTTCGTAGGTTTCGAGTTCCGCCGGAGATCTTTGATGCAACAGGTCGTCCGCGACATCCCATGCGCTGCGGTAAACGTCATCCTCCAGAACGAGAGTGTCGGTTGCAGCGTCGAGCATATTCTGAATGTGTGACAGAGCCGCAGCGAGTTCGCCTTGTTCCAGCGAAGTCCTCGCCAATTGCAGCGACTGCTCGGCGGCCCGATTTCGTTCCAGAGACAGGGACCCGGAGTAATCCCCTTGCGGCTGTGCGTTTGACGTGCCTCCGCTCAGGATCATTCCCAGGAGGAACAACAGGAGTTGTCGCGTCTTGTGACGGAAGGGGCACATTTCGTGGTCAATCGTCGGAATTCCCGGGAGGCCATGCGGGTGAAGAACGCGAACATGGCTTGCCTCTGGACCGATTATCGAATCCATTGTAGCACTCGGACCTGCTAAGATGCCTCCTCGTCTCGGCCTCTGGAAGATTTCCGGAGGGGGCGGCGTCCTGTCGAATTACTCCAATTCTGAGTCTCGGTTTCATGAGCATTGCTGCTTAGGTCACTTCACCCGCTCAGGACATTGCTGTGATGCGAGGACGTGTTCATGAGATTCGCACAGAGGCACGTCGGCGATTCGAGGCTGGCATGGGAAGTGTCCCGGTCGCCTGTTTTCTCTCTGAGTCGTTCGACAAACTCCTGTGCGACCTGATGGAGCGTGCCATTGAGGATTGGTCACCCGAACAGCAGCACGAGGCACGGAACCTCGGATCGATCATCGCTGTCGGGGGAACTGGTCGCGGCGAGATGGCTCCCTATTCAGATATCGACCTGCTGTTCCTGGATCGAGGCGGCACGAATTCGACGTTCCGCGAGGCTGTCACACGCATGACCCGGAGTTGTTGGGACACGGGGATCGAACTCGGTCACAGTGTGAGGACGATTCGCGAATGCGTCTCGCTGGCCAAACAGGATGGGCAAATCGCGACAACCATGATTGAAGCCCGCCATCTCTGGGGGCCGGACGATCTCACCGCAAAGCTGAAGCACACATTTCGGGCGCGTGTCGTGAAATCGAGAATGCGGGCCTTCATCGACGGCTGCATCGCAGCGCGGACCGAGGAATGGGGTGAGTCGCGACCGACGGCGTTGGAACTGACGCCCGATGTGAAGAAGTCGCTCGGAGGGCTTCGCGATCTGCATCTCATTCGCTGGATCACTTTTGCCGTCTGCGGGCACCCCGATCTGGAGTCCTTGCGATTGCATGGTCTGCTCCCGCAAGAGGACGTGAGACGCTTGCGGGTTGCGCGCGAGTATCTGACACGCATCCGTCTGAATCTGCATTTCGCAGCGGGTCGCGCTCAGGACGTCCTCACGCGCGAGGACCAGTTGCGGCTGGCGGAGGAGGATGGGTACGAGGCTTCGATTGCTCAGCGGCCTGTCGAGCAGTTCATGAGGCATCATTTCGAGCAGAGTTCAGCGATTGCGGAGATCACCCGCCGTTTCTTGAACCTCCAGCAGCGTCGACACGTCCTCCAGCGGGCAGTCGCTTCCTTCGGAACGCATCGCTCGGACGGTTATCTGCTCATTCGCCCGCATGAGATCGAAGTGGCTCCGCGAAATCTCAGCAAAGTGACGAACTCGATCGAGTCGATGTTGCGGCTCTTCAAATCGGCAGTCCTGTATGGACTTCCACTGTCGGCGGGGGTGATCGAGGCACTCAAGGAAGCCGTGCCTGACGAAGAGGGACCGCTGAGTACAATCGAAGCGACATTGTTTCGGGACATCCTGAGTTCGACCTCGACGCTCGGTCCGATTCTGCGGCAGATGTTCGATTGTCGATTGCTGGATCACGTCATTCCGCAAGTCTCACATATCCGGTGTCTGCTTCAGTTCAATCAGTATCACAGTTATACGGTCGACGAGCACACGCTGCTGGCGATGGAGACGATTACGAGTTTTGAGGCGGATGAGAGCCCGGTGGGGTCGGCCTATCAAGCAACCCAACGCAAGGACGTGCTCCATCTGGCCATGCTGCTGCACGACATCGGCAAAGGATTCGAGGAGGACCACTGCGAAGTGGGCCGACGAATAGCTGAAGAGGTCGCGCCCCGCCTCGGATTCTCGGAAAACCGCACGGCGCAGATCATGTTGCTCGTCAAGCGGCACCTGGAAATGGCGGACCTCGCGCTCCGTAAGGATTTTACTGAAGAGAAGCTACTCGTGGAGTTCGTCCGTGCGGTCGGGTCGCAGGAAACACTGAGGATGCTCTACGTGCTGACCGTCGCCGACATTACGGCTGTTGGTCCTGGGGTCTTCACCAAATGGAAGTCCGACCTGCTGGCTGACCTGTTCGACCGGGCCATGTTGTTGTTGAGTGGCAAACACTACAGCTATTTGGAAGAGTCACGGTTGCAGGAAGTCAAACGCCATGTGGCGAATGCGATTGACCCCATGGATTCGCACCAGGACGATGCGAGCTGGCAGCGATGGATCGAGAAGCAGTTGTCCGGCTTTTCCGCCTATTATCTCACCTGCACTCCCCCGCATCGCATCGCGTCCGATCTGGACGTCATCCAGCATCTCAAACCGGATGAGTGCCGTGTGCATGGCGTCTACGACAAGGCGACAAAAACCGTCGACTATCGCGTCATCATGCACGATACGCCCGCAAGTGATTGTTTCCAGCGGATCACGGGTGTGTTGGCTTCGATGCGAATGGAGATTTTTTCAGCCGACATCAACACCACCACCGACGGCGTGGTCGTCGACAATTTCCGGGTGATCGACCGCGACTTCTCGGGAGAGGTCCCGGCTCATCGCATTCACGAGGTCGCAACGGCCATTCAGAATGTCCTGCACGATGAGCATTATCCCGAGCCTGTGTTTCGTCGCAACCGACGTTACGACCCGACCGCACAAAAGGGGCCGGTTGCTGATTTGCCGTTACGCGTGGAAACGGACAAGACGTCCTCCGCGAGCCGTACGATCGTGAACGTGTTCGCCTATGACCGTCCCGGGTTGCTGTACACAATCGCCCGAACACTTCACGACTTGGATCTCTCAGTCGTCCTGGCCAAGATCGACACACACTTCGATCAGGTCGTCGACGTCTTTTACGTCACCGATCTGAAAGGAGGGAAAGTCGAGGATGATCAGCGACTGCTGACCATCCGTGCGACGCTTCACGCGCGACTGGAAGAGCATCGGGAGTAGTCGCGAGGATCACGGGATTGTTCGTCCCAACAAAAAAACCTGCCATGTTTCCAGGGCAGGTTTGGATTTGCGGGAATCCCCAGATCTCCAGGACGATGATTTCCTAATCTCGACGCCTCACAGAACGCGGCATTGGAACATGATCGTACCGCCGGTCAGCCCCGGCAACGGCTCCGCAAGTTCGAACGTCACGATGACGCTCCCTTCCCCATTCGGCTCGACCGTGAACTCTCCCTTGCGATCCGAGTCGGTGGTGCCGTCGATGAATTCGAGGCGAGGCGTGAGATTATCCACAAGATTGATGCGGTACAGATTGCGGTCGCCGATGTTCTCGTAGTGAATCGTGAAGGTGACGACGTCACCCGGCTGAGCGGTCGGTTTGTCGACCAGTTTGATGATCTTGAGATCGCCCGGCTTACTCTGGTCTTCGACGCCGACATACTCCTCAACGGAGAAGCTGGCGATGACCTCCTGACCGCTTGCATCGCTGGCAACGATGACCGGGTTCAGGTCACGAGTCCATGTCGCGGCGAGTTGGACCTCCTCCGCGAGATAGGCTTCCTCGGTGCGATCAAGCTCGGCTCGATGGAGAAACAACCGGTCTTCAAAGGCGTTGATCAGTTTGATGTGTCGGGCGAGCCGCTCGATCTGGTCCAGTTCATTCTGACTCAGCAGACGGTCCATGCCGCTGGCACGTGAGCGTGAATTGACGCCGATCGGTTGATCGTTCTGCAACTCAATTTCCGGTGTCAGCTTCGAGTGAAGGCCGACTGTCGCACGATGGTCGTAGGTACCGGCAGCACGATCGACCGCGAGACCGACTTCGGGCATACTCGCCGATCGTACGGCTGCAAACTGCGGTGCATAGATGCAGGCCCGACACGTGGGACGAATCTGACGGCGACCGGTGTCATCGGTGAACTCAGCGACCGTGTCTTCAGTCTCCAGTCCCTGTCGACCGAACTCATTGTGATAGACCTTGACGCCCCGATCACCACCGTCGCAGATGTATTCGTCCGGGTAGTAATCCGGTTCATACAATGGGACGCAAACTTCAGTCGCCGGAGCGCCCGGCACGGGACAATGCGGTTGCTTGTGCGAGACAGTTTCCAGTGGCACGCGAGCAGAGGTCGGAAGAAACCGGATCTCGTACCCATTATCGGCCAACGTCTCGTGGGATGCGAACTGGTGACCATCCCTGTGAATGTCTGTTGATCGCGTCAGCACCGGAGAGTTTTCTCCGAAGAAGCTCGGATCGCTGCCGTGCTGGAGGTTCGGCGTGCGTCCACCGAGACGAATGATGGCCATCGGGCGTCCACGCAGGTCGGCTGCGTGGAGCAAGTTGTCTGTGACAGCGAGATCCGCCACGTGGATCGGCTCATCGGGATCCTTGGGGACGGCAATGCGAGGCTCTTCAAGATAGAGGACCTTGGTCACCAGACGATCCTGAAGGGCTGTCTCGATCTCCCCGATCGTGAAGTTGATCACGACGGGAAACTCATGCTCCTGACCCTGCGGCGGGTGCAACTGGTCGAAGAGTTCGATCGACGGATAGAGTTCGACGCCCGGAAACTCGGGCATCCCGCTAATCTGCACGCGGTAGGTGTTTCCGACCACGAAACCGGCTTGCGAAGGCGAATGGGTGAGCGTCGCGTTCTCAGCACCGCCGCCGTAGTAGGTGACCAGTCCGATGCTGGGAAGCTCGATGCGGACCGGTTGGACGTACTCCGCACAAAGAGGGTTGATTGCCCCCGTCCACTGGCTCACGCGTCCGGGAATCCGATGGTCGAGGGGATAGTAGCGTTGCCCCGGATCATGAACCTGGGCAGAGACTCCCTGAGGGATCATCACCAGCACAAGGGCGACGGCTAGGGCTGTGGAGCATCGCATGTGGACGTGCAGTTCGAGGGGTGCGGTCAGTGAGGGCAATCTTGACAATGCCGTAGCTGGATTCGCCAGAATTCAGCCCGATCGTTCTTCACATGATCTTTGAACTAAAGGCGAGTTCCGCGACTTGTGAATGACGGCCGATCTCCCGTGATGTTATGAGAGACCGGCCGGCGTGAGATTCCAACAGTTGGCGATCAGTAACCGGCTCCTCCGCCCGGCGGGCAGGAGACTTCACCCGGTCCGTAGACAGGATGCTGCTCGGTGTACTCGATGTGCTTGACCGGATGCGGCAGGCTGATGCCCGGCTCGTGGCGGACGTCGATCAGCATGTGATCAACGGGCGGAGCGAGGTCCACGTCGGTCAGGTTACGCACGGTGTGAGACTTCAAACCAGCCGGTCGTCCATAGGGGAGGTGCGGCGGGCCGACGAGTCCGATCGGCGATCCGGTGCGAGGCATTCCCCAGGGTGTCAGTTGGGCGTAGGCACCCGGCGGCAACTTGCCACTCACGAGCGGGTTATTCGGAACGCCGGATCCGTTCGGACCGTCGATTCCGCTGATCGGCACTGGTGCCTGAAACTGTCCAGCGATGCCGTCGACCTGAACAACATGGGATGTCTGCTGAACGCCGCCGGTGATGTCGCCACCCCAGAGTTCCTGTCCGGGCATTTCAATGTCCTTGTTGCCAACACGCAGGACGGCCATGATGGTGCCGCGGCGATCCGCCTCTGCGACCGGGTCGAGTCCCGGATCGAGACGGGTCGATACAAGTTCTTCGACGCCGGCGATGGCGAAGTCCTGGAACTTCGGATCCGGCAGATAGACAACCTTCGTCACGAAGTTGTTGGTTTCGACCTGATCGATGTCCTCATCGGTGATGCGGATCGGCAGGCTGTTGTGTGACAGGTAAGCGTCCGTCGTCGGATGAGTCGGATAGACGGCGAGGGTCGGGTAGATCACGAGTCCCTCACGACCGGGGATGCCGGTCATCTTGAGGCGGTACATGGCACCCTGGTCGAAGTTATATCGTCCGGGAGCAATGACCTGGTTCTCAGCGAAGCCTTCGCCGATCTGCCAGCCAATGGCCATCCCCTCGGGGCCGAGGAACCGCACCTGGCTGCTCTGCTGAGCATAGGACGGTCCCTGTCCGTACCCACCCGGAGGTCCGGGGATCGCCCCGCCCGGTCCCATTCCCATGACTCCCGGTCCGGGTCCTGCGACCATGGGGCCAGGTGCCGCAAGCATGGCGGCCGGAGGTGCGTGGTATTCATCTTTGTGGAAGACTTCGTGACCGCTGCCAGCGCAGCCGACGCACACGATCAAGAGCGTTCCAAGTGCCAGAAAGTAGAGTTTCATTGCAATCCCTTTGCGGTTCCTGGTGCCCTCGCGGGCTGACCGGATCGTCCTCATGACTGGGTGTGTCCGTTGCCAGCAACGGGACGACATCTGTCAATTCCCGAGTCTGTCGTGACAATGTGTGCGAACGAATCGACGGCTGCCATCAGTTGCGGTCGACCCGGCGGTCACTTCAACGCTAAGATGCCGGGACCGACTTCAACCCACCGTTGAGACGGGTGAGACAAGTCGTCAGCCGCTGTTCCACAACAAACAAGAACGGCGGTTATGTCTGTTTTCGGATCGGAGAAACCGATTTCTTTGACAAATCCGTCATTTTCGGATCAACATGAAGAGAATGCCCATTTTGACAGCCGTTGTGCTCACGTCTGCAATCGCAGGATTCGCGGGGCTGCTGACCGATCTCAACCGAGTTTCAGCCGATGATGCTGGTGCTGCGTCAGCCGAGGTCTCGACGGAATCCGCAGCATCTGCCCCTTCCAATGAGGCGGTCGCGCTCCTGCGTCAATCTCGAAATGAGCTCTTCGCTCGGAAGTCTGTGCGAGCGAAACTGCAGGAAACGGTCTCGATGGGAGATCGCAAGTTCCGGGCATCCGGGTCTTACACAGCCGGTCAGTTTCCCAAGCTGCGACTCGAGTTCGATGTGGAAGTCGGCAAGACAACGGGCACCCTCAAGGAGATCTGCGACGGCAGTCTTTTGTGGACCGAACAGGCGATCAAATCGGCCGACGACGAGGCTCCGACGGTGCAGGTGTCGCGAACGGTGATCGATGATGTGTTGTCGGCTGTTGCGGAGAGTGGTGACAATCCTGAGGCCCTGTTGATCGCGGGGCTGGGAGTCGGCGGAGTCCCCGCCTTACTCGCCGGACTCGAGCGGGCAATGGTGTTCGAGGCCCTCAAGTCTGATCAAGCCGGAGGTCGAGAGTATTCCGTCATTCAGGGACGATGGAACGATGTGTATCTGACGCGTTTTGGCGGAGCGGGAGGCCGTCCGTTGCCGAACTTCGTCCCCGACCGAGTTCGCATCTACATCGACCAGGAAACGTTGTTTCCCACGCGTGTGCTTTATCTCAAACAGATTGCTGATGAGCAGGGTGCTGAGACGTCCAGGAAGTATCGCTCGATGCTCTCGCTGGAGTTCTCGGAGATCGTGCTCGACGGGCCGGTCAGCGAGGAGGACTTCCGGTATCTTCCACCCACGGACGTCGAGACACGGGACCGGACCAAGGAATTTCTCGATTTGATCGAGCAGGCGAACCGTTCCGCAGAGACGGCAGGCGAAACCCCATGACGGCTTTGGTGCCCGCGGAGTTTCTGTTCCGCTATACGCTTCCCGTCCAGCACATCAAGAATCTGCCGCGACGTGGAAAGCAACTCCTGAATCTCCCGGAAGAGTGCGCGCTTCCGAGTCTCTCAGAACTTGCCAACCGGACCGACTTCGGCGAAGTCCGGCTCGCGTGGAATGACCGGGGATTAGGCATCAGCGTCAATGTCACCGGGAGGTCTCATCCGCCGGTCGGCGATCCGGAAAAGCTCGGCAGGTCGGACGGCATCCGTCTCTGGATCGACACCCGCTGTACGCAAAACGTGCATCGTGCGAGCCGCTTCTGCCATCAGTTTGAGTTGCTCCCCGTCGGAGGAGGCGACAATGGCATGCAACCGGTTGCGACCATGTGGCCGGTCGCCCGCGCCAACGACGATCCCCCCGAGGTCGATTCGGACCTGCTCCCCATTCAGGCTGACATCTCAGACAAAGGGTATCGACTCGAAGCTTGGCTCCCCGCTGATGCCCTGCACGGATTTGATCCGGTCGAGCAACCCCGTCTGGGCTTCACTTATATCCTCAACGACACCGAACGAGGCCATCAATGCCTGAGCATCGGAAACGAGTTCCCCGTCGACACCGACCCCAGCCTATGGTGCACACTGGAACTGGTGGAGTAGCGGCCAGATGTTTCACTCGCTCAAAGTAGCCATCACGCTCCGAGTGAAGAGTGGATCAAGGGAGAACTTGCACCCATTTCAGCGTCAGCGACATCATGCGGAGCATGATGACCACTTTCAGTGGCCGTGGTATTCGGGGACGATCTCGAAGATTGCTTCGATCTCGACGGCGATGTTGCCCGGCAGTGAGCCCATTCCGACCGCGCTGCGGGCTCCAATGCCGTCTTCGCCGAAGACCTCCGCCATGAGGTCGCTGAAGCCGTTGATGACAGCGGGGTGATTCTGAAAGTCCGGAGCCGCGTTGACCATGCCCAGCACTTTCACTGTCCGGACGATGTTGTCGAGCGTGCCGAAGTGTTTTTGCAGGGTGGCGAGAATCCCCAGCCCGACGACGCGTGCTGCCTCTTTTCCCTCTTCTTCGGTCAAGTCGGCTCCGACCCGTCCGGTGATCAGAGTCTTGTCGGTCTTCAGCGGACCATGACCGGAGACGTAGGCCATGTTGCCGGTCACCACGACCGGTCGATACGTCCCGCCCGGCTTCGGGGCAGGCGGCAATTCGAGATTCAATTCAGCGATCCGGGCATCTGCACTCATGACGACTCACTCCGCACTTAGAGGATTCTCAATAGTCGAGGCCGAGGTCATGCAACCGATCGGCCAATGAATCTGGTTCAACCGTTCGCGGTATCGTAGCTGAACTCACCGGAGTTCAGAAATGTCCGATCGTTGATGTGATCGAGTTCTTGCCAATCCTCGGACAATCTCCTCTACTTTGTGTTCATCAAGACACAACACAGGACTCACCCATGGACATTCGTAAGGCTGTCATCACGGCAGCGGCACCGGATCAGCACACGCTCCCCTTGCAGCGGCTGGTCGACCGACAGGGGCAGGACAAAACGGCTCTGCAACTCATTGTGGAAGAGGTAACCGGTGCGGGGATCGAGGAACTCTGCCTTGTGATCCGGCCTGGCGATCAGGTCTCCTACGAACAGGCCGCAGGCGAACATCTGGGCATGATCCACTTCGTCGATCAGACGGAACCACGAGGATACGGCGACGCACTGCTGCGTGCCCGGGACTTCGTCGGCGACGATCCGTTTCTGCATCTGGTGGGTGATCACCTCTACCTCAGCGACAGCGACACCTGTTGTGCAAAACAACTCATCGACATCGCCCGTGAGCATGCATGTGCGGTCTCAGCCGTGCAGGCGACACGGGAGAACAAGCTGCCCGACTTCGGAGCAGTCGGCGGCTCACACGTCGCCCGACACACCGATCTGTACGAAGTGACCCGCGTGATCGAGAAACCGACGCCTACGCAGGCGGAGCAGGAGTTGATCATCGCCGGCCTGCGAGCAGGCTATTACCTGTGTTTCTTCGGCATGCACGTGTTGACGCCCTTCGTGATGGAGACGCTGGAGCACCTGCAGAGCGAAACTGTCGGCCACGAAAGCACCCCGGCTGCTTTGAGCAGCCGGGGTGCTAATCGCAGCATCACCCTGTCTGACGCCCTCTCCGTCCTCGCCCAACGTCAGAAGTATCTCGCCACCGAACTCAAAGGGACGCGATACAACATCGGCGCCCAGTACGGCCTGCTGATCGCCCAACTGGCCCTCTCCCTCACCGGCCGCGACCGCGATCACATCCTGACCGAACTGGTCGAATTGCTTGCGATGCGGAACAACCGTGCCTGATCGTTTCCATTCTTCTTGACAGGACCCGTTGAGATGCCGTTCATCTACGACCTCACGCAACAAGAATGGCCGGACGACGCTCCAAGAGACTACGAGCCATCCCCTCCGCGCGTCGATCAGTTTGAGTACCTCACTCCACCCGATTTCGGGGGAGCGATTGAGCCAGTGAGTTTCGCGGAAATAATGGTCGATCCAGTCGAGGATGACTATCAGGAGCATCGAAGAGGTTTACTCTCATCACTACGGATGATCTTTTCTCCGCGATTTCGCCAACGGATGATCATTGAACAATTCAAGGAACGATGGAGAAACCAAGGTCGAACCAAGGAGCAACAATTCGAAGCCAAAACGCGAACGGCAATGATGATGCGAATTGTGGTTGAGGGGCTGCAACGTATCGGGGGAACTCATGTTCATTGCGGATACGATGGTGGCAATGATGAAGGATTTGCGTGGTTCCTGTCACTGACGACGACTGACGGAGGGATCTCGCTGGATGATTGCTGTAGTAAACTGCTTGGCCTCGGGTGCCTCGGCAAGCTCAGAGAAGAGGGTTTGGTTCACGAGAATCCGAGATGGCCGAAAAGCGACCTGGAACAAATGAAGAACTTCGTTCAATACTGGCTCGTTGAAGAGTGGGCCACACGGATGTTGGGTTATGGCTTCGGAACCGGTGAATTCCAGATGTTCGGTTCCTTCACGGTCGACCTGCAGAAACTCACAATCACAGACGACCGGGCCGCTGAGATTCCAAAGAACGGCAACTATTCCATTGCACCGGCTGAAGACTGATGGCACACCCATATCACCATGCAGAACGATCGGTCCGATTGTTCGGCGGCGAGGTTGACGATTACCTCGCCATTCACGACTGGTTCGACGAAAGCAAAGCTCACCTCGCGGACTTCCGGCACCGGGCTCTGCGTCATCACACGGAAGGCATCTTCCTGTGCGAGGCGCTGTTCGGAAAGACGCTGACCAACTCGGATGGGAAAACGATCCCGGTTCGGTTCGTTGGTGAGCAACACGTAAAGGACGACCTCGGCTGGATTCCGACCGTCAAGGACTGGTTACAACACCTTCAGCCGCAACCCTGGATGGGCCGCACTCCCTTCAAACCACATCAGGAACAAACCGCCGACCGTGCATCGGTTGCAAACTGAGAATTGACATCGAACAGAAACGACCAAATCCATTATGAATCGCTTGATCGATGTCATCCTGAGCAGTGATGCTGCCATCCGCGATCAGTCGCTGGATGCCGTTTGTGCTGATGCGTCGTTGGACGATTTGCTGGCGCAATGTCGGGAGTTGGACGAGTTTCGGCGGCAATCGGACAACCTGTACCATCGCGTGCGGGCGTTGTTTTTTCTGGCGGCCATCTATCGCTATCACTTGCCATCACGATTGCCAGTGAGCAACACGGGACTCGTTCCCTTTGCTGGCCACGAGCATCTATTGGAGAGGCGATTTCAGGAAGCGATTGATTGCTTCCTTACCGATCAGGAGCAGCATGGGCCGAGTGCTGCGATCGCCAGTTGTCTTGCCGAAGCGTATCACCAACTCGCCTTTCAGACGCTGGCCGATCAGGTTCGCCGCAGTGTGAGGACCGTGCGGGGGAATCAGTGGATGTTCCGCATTGGACATCCGGATGATCACCCGTTGCGGATACGGCGGGAGTTACTCAATCGCGGAGACGGGTCGTCACCATCTCCGCTGTTGTGTGAGCGAACCTCTGTCCGCATGGACTTCTCCCACAGTGCGTGGAGTGACATCTTTTTTCTCGGCATGGACTTTCCCGAGGGGGCACGGGTACTCAATGTTTCGGTCGACCTTGGCGTGCGGGGGCGAGACGACGCGCCACAGCCTCCGATCGAGACGTATTTGCGGGTCATTGATCAGCCGGTCCTGCGACTCGTGAGTACCGACTTGGGAGCATCAACAGACATCACCAGCATTCCGGAGATGTTCGACTTTGCCCGCGACTACCTCGGATTGCTGAAGGCTGCCGTCATCGCCGCCGGTCTTGTGCCGCCGGGGCTGGAAGGTTGCGATCATCCGATGAGCGACCTGCTTAGCCGCATGGTCGGTCCGGGACTCGGTCTGGAGGTGGTCAGCAAGGTCAATGACATCCCGAAGGGGTCGCGACTGGCCGTGTCGACCAACTTGCTGGGGTCGTTGATTTCGATCTGCATGCGAGCGACCGGGCAGGTGTCGTCGTTGACGGGCGGTCTGGAGGAAGCCGATCGTCGCATCGTGGCGGCCCGAGCCATTCTGGGTGAATGGATTGGCGGGTCAGGAGGCGGATGGCAGGATTCGGGCGGGGTGTGGCCCGGCATCAAGCTCATTCAAGGGGCTGCCGCAGAGGAGGGTGACCCCGAACATGGCATTAGCCGGGGGCGGTTACTCCCCGAACATACGGTCTTCGACGAGGACGAAGTCTCCGCCGAGACGCGAAAGAGGTTGCAGGATTCGCTCGTGCTGGTCCACGGCGGCATGGCTCAGAATGTCGGTCCCATTCTGGAGATGGTCACCGAGAAGTACCTGCTGCGGAGCGAGCCGGAATGGACAGCCCGGGGCGAAGCAATGTCCATCCTCGACGACGTTGTCGAGGCACTCAGAGAAGGAGACGTGGAGAAGATCGGCAGCGTCACGACTCGCAACTTTCATGGACCATTGCAAACCATCATCCCCTGGGCAACGAATCGTTTCACCGATCTGCTGATTGAACACTCCCGCAAGAAGTTTGGCGAGCAGTTTTGGGGGTTCTGGATGCTCGGCGGCATGGCCGGGGGCGGCATGGGATTCATATTCGATCCTGATGTGAAGGCGGAGGCACAGGACTGGTTGCAGCAGACGATGTCGGAGACGAAACGCGAGTTACAGACGGCTCTGCCCTTCGCGATGGAGCCGGTCGTGTACGACTTCGCCATCAACGACCGTGGCTCCTGGGCCGAACTGCAGGCGGGTGACGCCGCGATGATGCCCGACCGGTACTACGGACTCCTCGTGCCCGGTTGGCTCAAGCGAGAGGCTCGTGACCTGTCTCCTCAGACGCGATGGGAGTTGGAACAACTGGGCGAGACGTGTCGCGACAGCAACTCTGACAATTCAACATCTCGGATGTTGCTGGACCGCATGCTTCCGCGTGCTGACAAAGATGAATCAAGGGTAGAGTCGCTGCACGATTTGCTCGAAACGTTTGGCTTTGATCGCGAACAACACGAGCAGATTTGCAGCGACCTCCGGGCAGGACGCGTGGGGCTCTCGCAAAATCGACTACCGTCGACAACGGAGATCACAGACGTCAAATCGGAAGACGTGATCGACGTGCGAAATGGTGCGGAGGCGCGGTATGTCGATCTCGGCAAGGCAGCCATTCGTGGGGGAGAGGTGGCTGTGGTGACACTTGCCGCCGGCGTGGGTAGCCGCTGGACGGAAGGGGCGGGCGTCTGCAAAGCTCTGCATCCGTTCTGCAAGTTCGACGGACGACATCGCAACTTTCTGGAAGTCCACCTCGCCAAAACGCGCAAGTCATCACGCGAGCATGACGGTCCGATTCCGCATGTCTTCACGACCGGCTATCTCACGGACGCCCCAATTCGTGAGCACCTTGAAGGGCACCAGCGTTATGGCTTCGAGCATCCGTTGTTCGTCTCGCCCGGTCGTGCTGTCGGGTTGCGAACGGTTCCGATGGTGCGTGACCTGCGGTTCGCGTGGGAGGAGATGCCTCAACAGGTTCTTGATGCTCAGCAGCAAAAGGTGCGAGAGAGTTTGCGAGCGGCACTCATCGGCTGGGCTCAACAGGCAGGCGAGGGCGAGGACTACACGGACAATCTCCCGATGCAGTGCCTGCATCCGGTTGGACACTGGTATGAGATTCCGAACCTGCTCCGCAATGGCACTCTGCGAGAGATGCTCGAACGTCAGCCGAGTATGAAGTATCTGCTGCTGCACAACATCGACACGCTGGGGGCGAGTGTGGACCCCGGCCTGTTGGGCCTGCACATCGATGGAGACCAAACTCTGAGCTACGAAGTCATCAGTCGTCGTCTGGAAGATCGGGGCGGCGGTCTTGCCCGTGTCAACGGACGACCGCGACTCGTGGAGGGACTGGCCATGCCCAACGAGGAGGCGGAGTTCGAGCTGTCGTACTACAACTCAATGACGACCTGGATCACGATCGATGGGCTGCTTGCGGCATTCGGACTTTCGCGGAGTGACCTTGATCACCCCTCCACGGTGGATCGTGCGGTACGTCGGATGGCGAAACGCATGCCGACATACATCACACTTAAGGACGTCAAGAAGCGGTGGGGACATGGGCAGGAGGATATCTTCCCAGTCGCCCAGTTTGAGAAGCTGTGGGGTGACATGTCTGCCCTGCCGGATGTGAGCTGTGCATACTTTGTCACTCCACTCCAGCGCGGACAGCAGCTCAAACAGCAGTCCCAACTCGATGGCTGGCTCCGCGACGGCTCGGCGGCCGCTGTCAAGGCACTCTGTGCGTGGTCGTGAGTGCACGATCAATGGGCAGTCATCCGGTGGGGACGATCAGTCGCTGCGGCGATTGAACAGGAAATGAGCTTCCTGGTTGAATTGGTACGTCGCTTGCTTTCTTATGAGGCAGAGTCGCGGGGGGTCCGCGACCGTGACATGAAGCCTACGCAATTCGGCTATGGTCCTCAGGGGTCAGGCTGGGATTCAAACAAGAAGACCAAAGTTCATCGGTCGTGTTGCTGGTTTCACGAATCTCCTGAGCGCTCAAGGGGTTGCACGTGATTAATCGAATTTGTTTGGGACTGGTTCTCACCTTTCATCTCCTCAGTTTGGCCGCTGTGCCCGCCTATGCGGATGATGCACCGGCGATGGACGAGGTCGCCGAAGAGGCCATCGTTGATGAAGGTTTGGACTCGGGGAATATTGCGTGGATGCTAACTTCCTCAGCATTGGTGCTTATGATGACAGCACCAGGGCTGGCATTGTTTTACGGGGGATTAGTCCGCAAGAAAAACATTCTCGGCGTCATGATGCAGTGCATCTTCCTGATGGGGCTGATGTCAGTCCTCTGGGCCGTTTGTGGTTACAGCTTGGCGTTTGGAGGGGACAATCCTTACTTCGGCAACCTCGATCACCTGTTCATGAAAGGCGTGATCGCTGATGGGGAGTTACCGCAGTCGGTTTGGGTGAATGAGTGCGTCACGTTCGTGTTTCAGGGGATGTTCTTCATCATTACTCCGGCGCTGATTTGCGGAGCGTTTGCAGAGCGAATGAAGTTCAGCACGATGTGTGTGTTCATGGTTCTCTGGGGACTGCTTGTTTATTGCCCAATCTGTCACTGGGTTTGGGACGGGTGGATGTACCAGGGTGACTATCACGCCCTCGACTTCGCCGGGGGAACGGTCGTGCATATCAGCTCGGGAGTCTCAGCATTGATCTGTGCCCTGTTGATCGGCAAGCGACTCGGATTTGGTCAGGAGCCGATGCCGCCTCACAACCTGACATATACGTTCATCGGCACTGGACTGCTATGGGTTGGATGGTTTGGCTTCAATGCCGGGAGTGCCCTTGCAGCCGATGCGCTGGCCGTCAATGCGTTCGTGGCGACGCACCTCGCGGCGGCTGCTGGAGTTCTCACGTGGTCGGTCTCCGAATGGCTCGCCAACGGAAAGCCGAGCATCCTCGGTGCCTGTTCGGGAGCGGTGGCTGGTCTAGTTTGCGTCACACCCGCAGCGGGTTTTGTCACACCCATGAGCGGAGTCATTCTGGGGCTCGCGGCGGGCGTCGTTTGTTATCTGGCCTGTACGAAGATCAAGAACACATTCGGCTATGATGACTCGCTGGACGCATTCGGGGTGCACGGTGTGGGAGGAACACTTGGTGCACTGCTGACAGGAGTCTTTGCAAGCAAACACGTGGGAGGCGTCGACGGGCTGCTCGCCGGAAACGTTGGACAGTTTGTCAATCAGGCGATCAGCGTGGGAGTCACCGCAGCGGTGGCGATTGTCGGAACCGTCGTTCTGCTCAAAATCCTCGATGCGACAATGGGACTGCGTGTCTCTCAGGAGGACGAAATTCGTGGGTTGGATCTGAGTCAACACAACGAGGAGGGGTACATCTTCCTTTGACATGACTGACGCTCGCGTCCGGGAAACTCCGGGCGACACGATTGTCGCCCGGCTCCTGAGACGAGAGAATTAGGTCAACGTCGGAAGATCAATCGACTGCTTATCCAAACTGCAAACTTCTCCGGGAAGAATCGTCACATGAAAAAGATCGAGGCCATTGTTCGTCACTACAAACTGGAAGAGGTCAAAGACGCTCTGACTGACATCGGCGTGAAAGGGATGACCGTTTCCGAGATCCGAGGATTCGGCCGTCAGAAAGGGCACAAGGAGCAATACCGTGGGGCAGAGTACACCGTGGATTTTCTGCCGAAGGTGAAGATGGAAATCGTCGCAGCTGATGAGGATGTGAAATCGGTCATTGACACGATTCTGCAGACGGCTCGCACGGGGCAGATCGGCGATGGCAAGATCTTCGTCACCAACCTCGAAGAAGCGATCCGTATTCGAACGGGAGAAACCGGGGCCGAATCTCTGTAGCGATTCGGGTCTGCCCACCCCAAAAACACTCAACACCCTGGAAAGGTGCCTGGAGCTATGAAGAAGATTGAAGCCGTCATCCGTCATTACAAACTTGAAGACGTTAAGAAAGCTCTGACCGATGCTGGAATTGTGGGCATGACTGTCGGTGAAGTGCGTGGCTTCGGACGCCAACGCGGTCACAAGGAGCAGTACCGTGGTGCTGAATACACGGTTGATTTCATGCCGAAGTTGAAACTCGAAGTCGTGGTGGATGATCCCCAACTCGATGCGGCGATTACGGCGATCACGACCTCCGCTCAAACGGGCAACGTTGGCGACGGCAAGATCTTTATCACATCCCTCGAAGACGTCATCCGCATCCGGACTGGCGAGACGGGCGTCGAAGCGATCTAACTCATCGACCGCTTTCCGAAATGATCAGGACGTTCTCAGCACCTCGGTTGCCTGATGCAGCCGGGGTGCTTTTCGTTTTGGATCAAACTGATCCGAATGCGAGTGCCAACATCGATGGAATCTGCGACAGGAAGCCATGGTGAATTGAAAACGGATGACTGACGCTCTACAACGGATGCTTTTGATTCCTCAGACGTCCACAAGTCAGTAACCCTCATGGCACGCATCAACGATAATTACCTAAAGCTTCAGGCCGGTTACCTGTTTCCGGAAATCTCTCGTCGCGTCAAAGCCTTTGTCAAAGTGCATCCGGATGCGTCAATCATTCGTCTCGGTATTGGCGATGTGACCGAGCCGCTACCCGCTGCGTGTATCGAAGCGATGGGCAAGGCGGTTGCCGAGATGGGCGAACGATCAACGTTTCGTGGGTACATGGACGACTCGCAGGGGTACGATTGGCTGCGTGAGAAGATCGCCGCACAGGACTTCCGTGCGCGAGGTTGCGACATTTCAGCGGACGAGGTGTTTGTGTCGGAGGGATCGAAATCTGATACGGCAAATGTCCTCGACATTCTGGCGAAGGGTGAAAACCGCATCGCGGTCTGCGATCCAGTCTACCCCGTCTACGTCGACACGAACGTGATGGCGGGCAATACCGGAGTGAACGACGGAAAAGGTAAATACGCGGGGGTCACCTACCTTCCGGTCACCGCTGAGAACGACTTCATCCCGGCACTGCCTGGAGAGCCGGTCGACGTCATCTATCTCTGCTATCCCAACAATCCGACCGGGACCGTGCTTTCCAAGGAGGAACTCGCCAAGTGGGTCGCCTATGCGAAAGAAAATGACTCGCTCTTGCTGTTCGATGCGGCGTACGAGGCGTTCATCACTGATGAAACGATTCCTCATTCCATCTATGAAATCGAAGGTGCACGTGATGTCGCGATTGAGTTCCGCAGCTTCAGTAAGAACGCCGGCTTCACGGGTACTCGGTGTGCCTACACCGTCATCCCGAACACACTGACCGGGAAGACTGCGGACGGCACGGACAAACCCTTACATCCGCTGTGGTCACGGCGGCACAATACCAAATTCAATGGAGTCTCCTACATCATCCAGCGAGGTGCTGAGGCCGTCTATTCACCGGAAGGACAGCAACAGGTCCGCGAGTTGACTCGCTTCTATCTGGAGAACGCGCGACTCCTTCGCGAAGGACTGGAGCAAATCGGCATCGACGTCTACGGCGGAGTCGATGCCCCGTACATCTGGCTCAAAACACCGCAAGGACTCAGCAGCTGGGATTTCTTCGATCGTCTGCTGAGTGACGGTCACCTTGTCGGCACACCTGGCAGCGGATTCGGGGCTGCGGGTGAGGGTTACTTCCGGCTGAGTGCGTTCAACAGCCGTGCAAAGGTCGAGGAAGCCGTGGAGCGATTCCAGCGAGTGGCCGGTTGAGGGATCAACCGCCGTTGCGTTCCGCCTCGGCTGCGTATTCAACGCAGTACGGGGTGTAGGGAATCGCATCTAGTCGCTCTTTGGCGATCTTGTTCCCGGTGCCCGCGCAGACGCCATAAGTGCCGTCGTCGATCCGTTTGAGTGCTTCGTCGATGAGGTTGAGTGTCTCTGCACCACTTTGCGACAGGCTGAGGGCGAGTTCGGCATCCCAGTGATCGTTGCCCAGGTCTGCCTCATCGCCCCCGGTGCGTCCGCTATTCTCTTTCTCTCCCGAAAGACCCGAAGAAAGGACGGAGCCGACGTCTCCGGAGAGCCGAGCCTGGAGTTCCAGCAATCGCCGCTTGTATTTCTCTAACTCTGTCTTTCGCATGAACTTATCTCAATCGACCGGCCATGGGGAGGAGGACCACGCGGGTCCCTGGGGGGCGAGAAGCTCAGCACATTATCAACCCGGAGTTTCGATCGCAACTGAACAGGTTTGAAGCGGAAACTCCTTATTGGTGGGCCATATCCCTGAGTGCTGATGGTTTCCCCGGTCTTGCAACGTTGACGTCTCGCGTGAAGGGAGAACAATGCAGGGATGGAAACCTCTCAAGAAACAGACGCGTCACCCTCCCCGAATGAGGCTTCGCTGGTTCGGAACATCAACGCGGCCCTCGAAGCACTTCGCGCGGGGAAGATGGTGATCGTGCTCGACGCTCGGGAGCGTGAGAACGAAGGGGACCTTGTCTGTGCCGCAGAGTCGATCACTGCGGAGATGGTCGACTTCATGCTCCGGGAAGCAAAGGGGTTGATGTGCGTGCCAATGACGGCTGAGGTCGCCGACCGGTTGCGACTCGTCCCGATTGTTGATGTTGAGATGAATACATCGCCGCACCAGACGCCCTTCCTGATGCAGGTTGACCATAAAGATAGCGGCACCGGCGTGAGCGCATCCGCGCGGACGAACACCATTCGCAGATTAGCAGATCCTCAGTCAACGTCCCGTGAGTTTGTGAAGCCGGGGCACATCTTCCCGTTGCTGGCTCGTGAGGGGGGCGTCCTGCGGCGGGCCGGGCATACCGAGGCGACCATCGACCTGCTGCGACTCGCTGATTGCAACCCGGTCGGATGTCTTATTGAGATTTGCAGTCGCAAGGGAGATGGCATGGCCGACGCGGACGAACTTCGCGAGTTCGCTGCCGAGCACAACCTGCCGATCGTCTCGATCGCTGAGATCATTCAGTACCGCCGGACCCGAGAGCAGCTCATTCATCGCGACGTGGAAGTCGAAATCCAAACAGCGTCTTATGGCAAACCCCGTTTCATTGCCTACGGTGTCGAACACGAGGATCAGGAGCCGCTAGCAATTGTGTGGGGCGATCTGTCGTCGGTTGAAGCCCCCCTCATCCGGATGCACTCGTCCTGCTTCACGGGCGACATTCTCGGATCGCTCCGTTGCGACTGCGGCGACCAATTGCACATGGCGATGGAGATGATTGTCCAGGAAGGGACCGGTGCAGTTGTTTACCTTCCGCAGGAAGGACGCGGCATCGGACTCACCGCCAAGCTCAAAGCGTACCAGCTTCAGGACGAAGGTCTGGACACGGTCGAAGCGAATCACCGCCTGGGGTATCAGGCCGACCTGCGTGACTACATGGTCGGACTACAGATTCTCAAGGACCTCGGCCTGCGGAAGGTCCGCATTCTCACGAACAATCCCAAAAAAACCGAAGCATTCGAGCACTGGGTCGACCTGAAAGTCGTGGATCAGGTCCCCATTATCGCCCCACCCGACGCGCACCGCGAACGCTACCTCGCCACAAAACGCGACAAGATGGGTCACCGCCTCCCAGGCGCTGACCCAACGACGTAGCGCGAGTTCACCAGTGATCTCAATATGGGGTGTCTCATGATCCCGGTATAGTTTCTGATTGGTGGTGCTTGGCGAACTGCCCGATTCGCCTATGAAACTGCAGAGTTTCCGACGATAGGGAATCGGTCGAGGTGGGACCGTTCATTCGTCGCATTCGCTGGATTCGCGGTTGCAAATCAGGAACCACGAATGACGCGAATCGTGCGAATGTCGCGAGGAGCGGTCTCTCCACGCTGGGCGATCATCACCGCGGGCACACCGCTGACATCTCAACAGGGTTCTGTGGTCTCCAACTTTCTGCACGATCGGTTCTCCCACATTCGGCAACACGGACGGAATGAATGGCTAAGGACTCGCATTGGGCCGATGAACACAAGGACCGTCTCCCACTTGACAATGTGCGTCGGTTGCCCAATGACGTGCAGTCGAATCTTCCGTCCGGGGTCCGTCGAGTTCATTCGACTGCCGCGAGGCGGGCGAAGTCGTTCCAGTCAATGATCTGTATCCCGAGTGCATCGATTTCGTGAGCGAACTCCGGGGAGCAACACACGTCGGTATCCGCCTGCCTGCGCGGCGCATCGGGGGGAGCCCAGTCGCCCGTTCGTGTGTCGCAGCAGTGGACGACCAGTTCGGTCACTCCCGGTTTGAGGTTTCTGAGAACCCTCAGGAAGTAGCTGCGCTTGTGCTCTGCTGGTACATCGTAGTTGTCGTGTTCGATCATGTCCGCAAGCGGATTGCGTCGTGCATACAGCACCTTCAACTGGGCATAGAACTCATCCACAACCTCTCGCGACAACACGCGATCCCATCCGTCCGGCAGACGTTTGGCGTACCGCATTGGAAGTCCTGTTTCGTCGCTGACTCGTACGTAGAGCCGAAGCAGGTCGGGGCGTCGCAGCAGGGAGTTCATGTGACAGTCGAGGTGAGTCAGTCGGATGCCCCTTGTCCGGGCACGGTCGATCTGGGCCTTCATCTCTTTCTCAACATCCGTCAGCACGGCATGCTCTGCAAACTGGTTCGCTGTTTTCCAGAATGTGCCATCCTGCATGACCAGTGACGGGACTTCCGCAACGTCACTCACGGGACCCCAGCGAATGTCGGACCATTCGGAGGTGAGGGTCAAATGGATCCCAAAATCGTGCTCAGGATGAGACAGGGCGTACCCCGCGAATTCCTCGAACCCCGGACAGGGCACCATGATGCTGGCAGAGGAGACCACACCCGTCTCCATGGCGGCGATGGTCGCACGATTGGCAGACGCACAGAGTCCCGCATCGTCCGCGTGAATGAGCAGGAGGCGCTCCCCGGGTGGGTCACTCTCGCGACGAAGCGCGTTGATCGAGGTGCCGAGCGTCAGGATGACCAATGCAACAAACAGTCGATTCAAAGTGTCACTCCTCGAAGTCTTCCTGACGTATTTCGATCCACGTTCCTCACGATGTTCTCCATTTCCATGTTGCGGTCCCGAGGATCAGCAGTCCGGCAACCAAAGATGCGAGGACTGGCCAGTCTGTCAACGTCAGCGAGCCCTCGGCATTCTGTCCGTAGACCCTTTCGACACGGTCCATGTGCACGTCGAACTTTCTCTCGGCCTCACTCGGTCGTTCGCGGGCATCGACCAGCATCAGGGGAAGGTAATCCCGGGCGAGAAACAACAACTCCATCGAGATCGGATCGTCCGCGCGGGCTGCATCCTGCAGACGGGGGATCATCGTTTGAAGTCGTTCGCTCGTTCGCTGCGCGAATGTCGCCCACTGTTCGTTGTTCGCTTCGGCGTCTCGCAGTCGACGTAGTTCAGCAACCGATTGCGACAGGAATGCATGTGTCTCGCCACGGGTAAGGATCTGTGTCGACAGATAGTATGCCGCGCAGATCAGACTCAGGATGCCCAGCGAAGTCCATGTCCACTTTGAGCGAAGGAATGGACCGAGCCAAACTGCGATCCAGCTCAGCAAATGACCGCCGAGCGCAAGAAAAGCATCTATGACAGCGATTGGAATCCGTAAGACGTTGCTCAGCTTTTCGCCCGAAATCGGCGAGGCGAGTCGACGCGATCGACTGCTCTGCTGAGCACGTCGAAGGATTTGATCGTGCAGGTAGCGTTGAGACTCGGTGATCGCCGTTCGCAACTCCCGACTTGATGTATCAACGGGATTCGGATTTCGCGCGTTTTCAGATGCAGGTGGCACTTTCCCGTCGACGGATTGCGTCGCGACACCAATCCGCTCGCAAAGTGAGTTATCAAGCGACTGCCATTCGCCGTTCGCGACGCGGACATGGTCGCCGTCTCTGAGTACCCCTGACGCGATCAGGTCGCCCAGCACAGCGGACGAAACGGGTCCAACTTCCTGACCTCGAGTTTGATAGTACCACTGGTCGCTCATCCCGTTCTCTTGATGTCTAGGTGGGATCGCCGTTGTTCAGAAGGGAAGAGTCAGCGGATCGGTCGACTCACGGTTGTGCATGAGGTACCAGACATCGAGACTGACGGTGTCCGAAACGAAGTGAGCCGAGCCGTCTCCCATCAGCACTTGAACGCCTCCCGGATGCATGCTGCGCGCGGTGGCCTGAGAATTGAGTTCAGGCTGACCGACTGCGGGCCAACAAGGCATCCTCGCCTTCTGTAAGACGGATGCTCCCAACTGGGTCGTCATCTCGGTACAGCCGATGATGTCGTCCGAATGTACGAACTGATTGTTGGGACCATTGGCATCCTCGACGTACGTCGCTAGGCCATGTCGAACAGTGGCACTCGCACCCGCAAAGCCGAGCGCCCAGACGCCACGCGGGTCGAGCTTGTCTACACCGGCTCGAATCTCGTCCACGACCACGACGTTGGTGAGTCCCGACGTCAATTGCTCAAACCCCATGGACACGTTGACCCCAGCGACGCCTGATCCCCACAGTGTCATGTTGACGTTTGCGAGATCCGGATCGCCGACATGGAAGCCATCCGTGCACGAAGCGTCCAACTCGAAGAAGCACGATCTTCCCGGCCCCATGTTGATCGCGTAGTTGCCGCGAGCATAGCGGTTGGAGTCACCGCCGGCCAGTGCGTCACGCACGTACGGGTTGCCGGTGGAATTGTAGCCGTCGCTGGGACACGACAACGTCGCCACTCGCGTCGTGCGGAGTTGCTCGTTTGCGGGATCGGAGATCGGAAGCGTCGGTTCCATCGCACCGGCGAGTGCGCCTTCCCCGAGTGAGGGGAGCAGCATTATCAACCAGTTGGCATGAACACGAGCCGGATCGGTGGGCGAGACGGCTCCCGTTGCCACACGGTCCATCGCCCCCACCGGAAACGCTCCGCCTCCGAGTGGCTCACCCGGCGGGCCACCCCAGATGACGGCCGGTGGCAGCAGACCGAACTGATCATGGTAGTTATGCAGCGCCAGTCCAATCTGACGAAGATTGTTCAGGCACTGGGCACGTCGGGCCGTTTCGCGTGACGACTGAACAGCCGGAAGCAACAGTGCCAACAAGATGCTGATGATAGCGATCGCCACCAGCAGTTCCACGATCGTGAAGCCAGTGGACGCGGACCGACGCTTCCGGATCATCAGCACGTCTCCCATCAAGTTCACAGCCGGCGGACCATGTGTTGTGACAGCAGCAAATCACCGCAAAGGCCCACGAACGTTGACGTCTCATTAACCGGCAGACTAACACACCCCGGTGACATTATCTATTCTTCTCTGTGGAACCATTCAACTCAGCCCCGATACGTCGGAATGTGAGCCCTTAAGGATCTGAAGTTTCGAGTACAGCTCGAACGGCACAAACGCCGAGAGTCGAGGGTATCAACGTTGTCGCATGAACGAGTCTCTTCCGAGCAACGTCATCGCGTGGTCGCTCTCGATGCGATGCGTGGATTCGCCCTGATGGGTTCCGCAATCGAAGTGGCATTTCCTCCGGCGGTTCGCACGCTTCCGCCCTCACCGGCCCGCGACTTCACGCTGTCCGTCATCACGCATTCTGACTGGCACGGCTATTCGTTCGTTGACCTTGGTTTTCCCGCTTACATCATGATGATCGGGATGTCGATGACGTTCTCCTTTGGTCGCCGTCGCGAACAAGGGATGAGCCGGCGTGACCTGTTCGTTCATATCCTGACACGGGCAGTGTTGCTGTTCATCTTCGCAACGATTTACCACGGTGGGTTGTCCACGCCTTTCTCGGAGATTCGGCTGACACGCATCTTCCATCGACTCGCGATTGCCATTTTGCTCTGCGGGGTGTTTGAACTGGTCTTCAACATGAAGACGCGGATCGCTGCTCTGGTCACGGTGTTGATCGGATACTGGGCGTTGATGGAGTTCTATCCCGTTCCCAAATACGGACCGGGTGACTACTCGGCTCTGGGGAATATCAATCACTTTATCGACCGAACATTACTCGGGGCGGAAACGTACTTTATCCTTAGTACTCTGGGTGTCGCCGGGACCTGTCTGTTCGGCCTGCTCATCGGAGACTTGTTCGTCAAGCAGAAGAGTACCCAGAAACGACTGCTTTGGCTGGTGGCGATGGGGGTTGTGCAGGTCAATCTCGGGTATGCTCTCAACTCGATTTGTCCGATCAATAAGCACATCTGGACGCCGACGTTCGTACTCATTTCCAACGGCTGGGCGTCCCTGGTGTTTGCCGGCTTCTACGCTGTTACTGACGTCTGCAACTGGAAGAAGGTGATGTTTCCATTCACCGTGCTGGGTGAGAATCCTCTCGTCAGCTTCGCAGCCTTCGGCATTCTACCGTTCAATCGATACGCAAACCTCTTTGCCGGTGAAGCACTCACTCCATATCTGGGAGCCGCCCAGCCACTTGTGCAGGCGACCGTGCAGGTGTTGCTGCTATGGCTGCTCGTCTACTGGCTCCATCGAAACAAGCTCATCATCCGGATCTAGAGACGATCCCGAACGTGAGTTGAGTGTTGAGCGACTTGAGGAATCGGATACCTGAGCCATGCAGTCAGACATTCGACCGAACAGGACAGGAGTATCTGTGCTGATTGCACTCGCTGCGGTCAATGTCTATCTGCTTTGGCCATCAGGCAAGTTCCGGATTCACACGGCAGTCGGACCGGACGTGCCGGGACTCTATAAGCATGCGTCCTCCGCGTGCGAGTTGGCGTCCGGTGAGGTCCTGCTCGTGTATTACAGTGGATCCGGCGAATACGGGAACGACACCGCCATCTTCGGGACGCAGCTCGACCGAAGCACGGGCGATTGGTCTCGGCCGCGGATCATCGCAGACGCTGGCGGGAAAGCCGAAGGCAATCCGGCTTTGTGGCGATCTCCCGACGGAGACATCTGGCTGTTCTATCCCGTCAGGCATGGCGAAACATGGTCCACTGCGACACTTGCGGCGAAGGTCTCTGTGGATGACGGCGCCACCTGGCACGATACGAAGCCGCCGAACGATCGTGCCGGGCTGATGACGCGATCCAAACCGATCACGCTCGACGATGGGGCCTGTTTGTTGCCCCTCGATTTTAATCCCAGCACCAACACGGAGTTCGTCTCGGAGGACAGTGGATCGTTGTTCGCCCGGAGTGACGCTTCACTTCAGAGTTGGGAGACCACTGATGTCATTCACTCGCGGCTGGGGAATCATCAACCCTCCGTCGCGGCGATCGATCAGGATTACCTCATTGCGTTCTGTCGACGGGGGGGAGACTACTTTGGCCGCGAGGATGGGTTTCTGGTTCGCTCAGAGTCGCGAGACGGGGGGCGAACCTGGACGTCCGGAGTCGAAACAACGTTTCCCAACCCCAATGCGCCGGTCGACTTCGTTCGGCTCAACAGTGGAAATCTGTTGCTCGCTTACAACGACAGTTCTTTCGAGCGGACACCGTTGTCGGTCGCGGTTTCGACAGATCGAGGTGAGAGCTTCCCACACCGGCTCGACCTCGTGACGGGTGACGACTCGTACTCCTATCCCTGCATCCTCCAAACAGAAGACGGGATGATCTATCTGTTCTTCACGGCGGGGGCGAGGACCCATATCAATTACATCGTGCTCTCTGAAGATGACATCCTCTGAACACACCAGCGAACCAGTTGCATTATCGACGCGTATCCATGCGGTCGATGCATTTCGCGGTTTGGGCGTGTTACTGTTCGCCCTGTCGACGATCGGGGCGCGAGCCGTCTTCGCGATGCCTCCTTCAACTGTGGTCGATCTGCTGCGGGGACAACTCCGTCCCACGATCTGGCAGGGACTGTCGCTGGTCGACTTCTGTTTCCCCACCTTCCTGTTTGTTTCCGGGGTGAGTCTTGCTCTGTCTTTTCACCGGAGACGAATTCTGGGACAGACCGCAAGTGAGTTGTGGCGACGTTCAATCGCGCGCGGGGCCGTGCTGGGGTTGATCGGCGTTCTGCTCTCCAGCCGATGGACGGGGAGTGCGGACAACATCGCGTGGAGTGGACCACTCCAGCAACTGGGGCTGTGCATCGTTTTGTGCGGAACCGTATCAATTCATCCGAGCGGTTCGCGAATTCCGCTGACGGTGAGCCTTGTTCTGTTCGCCCTTCGTGGACTCCTGCTTGCCTTGTCGCCCAGCGCGGATGTTTCCAGTGATCAACTCACGTTTCACGATAATCTTGCTGCGTCTCTCGACGGGCGTTTCCTGCCCGGCACGAAAGACTTCGGATTGTGGAGTCCGTACGGCATTCTGGCAACGCTGCCGTCGTGCGGGTTCATGTTGCTGGGAGTTGCAGTCGGACGCGGGCGGACGAATCGTGCCGCAAGCTCACAACGTGCAATCGTGCTCTCACTGACAACCGGAATCGCCTCGATCAACGCCGGGGCACTGCTCTCTTCATTCATTCCCAGTATTCCGCCGCTTGTTTCCACATCGTTTGCATTGATTTCATCAGGAACTCTCCTGCTGATGTGGGGGGCGCTGAGCGCGATCGACAACAGGACGCCGCTGAGCCGATGTCTCGTGCCGCTCAGGGTCATGGGCAGGAATTCGCTTCTCATTGTGGTTCTGTTGACTCTCCTGCCGCTGTCGATGCTCTCGCACGTGGTCATTCAGGCCGACTTCTCCCGGTGGCTCGCCGGTGCCGCACCGATCGTCCGAGCGGCGATTGAGTTTGCGATCATCTATCTGCCAGCATGTGCCCTGTATCGTTTCAATCGATTCTTCACCGTCTAGCCCGTCGCCTGTCGGTCTCGCGCCTCGCTCTTTGAGACGTTGATCTGTGTCCTCTGTCGCCGTGCCTCAGGAAATTGGGAGCATGATTGGAAAATCCTGCGGGGGATGGGATATCATGGAGGTCCTCACTGAGAATCCGCCTGATGCATCGCTCTGTGGATTCCACTCACATTGATCCCGCCGATTCAACTGCCTGGAGAATACCCATGCCTCGCGCGACCCGCCGTCACTTCCTGCAAACAACCGCCGCTGCCGGTGCATCTCTCCTCTTGCCGGGGACTCGTGCCTCGGGTGCCTTTCAGGGGGCGAGCGAGCGCGTGCGGGTCGCCGTCGTCGGACTGAACGGGCGCGGTCAGTCGCACCTGAAGGGCTGGCTGGGTCAGGACAATGTCGAGGTCGCCTCGGTCGTCGAGGTGGATCAAGTAGTGCTCGCTCGCACGATGGCCTTTCTCGAAAACGAAACAGGCAAGGCTCCGAAAGCGGCTGTCGATATCCGGGACGTGCTGGAAGACAAAGATATCGATGCGATCTCGATCGCTGCCCCCAATCACTGGCATTCACTGATGACCATCTGGGGCGCCCAACACGGTAAGCACGTCTACGTTGAGAAGCCGATGAGCCACGATGTCGGAGAGGGACGTGTCGCGGTCGCTGCTCAGGAAAAGTACGGCGTCGTCATCCAGCACGGCACACAACGTCGCAGCGATGAGAAAATCGCGGGACTGCACCGCGACATCAAAGCGGGCAAGTTCGGCCGACTCAAGTTTTCGTACGGCTACTGCTGCAAGCCGCGCGGCGGCATCGGGTTCAAACCGGTCGAGGATCCGCCGACCAACCTCAACTGGGATCTGTGGCGCGGACCGGCGGACATCAAGGAGTACCACGCCAACTACGTGCACTACAACTGGCACTGGTTCTGGAAGTCGGGCAACGGCGACCTCAACAATCAGGGGACGCACCAGCTCGACGTGGCCCGCTGGGCGATTGACGACGATCAGACGCACCCGGTGAAAGCGATGGCTCTCGGTGGCCGCTTCCAGTGGGACGATCAGGGCGAGACGCCCAACACCATGTTCGGCATGGCCGAGTATCCCAACGGACAGCAGGTGTTCTTCAACGTCCGCAACGTCAACTACGAAGGATATCAGCATCAGGTGCAGAACGAGTATTACTTCGAGGACGGCGGTCGTGTGGATGGCGACGGCGTCAAGGGAGGATACATGTACCACCCACCCGGTGGCGGCACTCCCGAACCGCTCGAGATCGAGCCGGGCGATGTCACCCCCGGTGGCAACTGGGCCAGCTTCATCACAGCCATCCGCGAGAACGATCCGTCACTCGCCAACGGCAACGTCTACGACGCCCACTACGGCTGCGTGCTCGGTCACCTGATGAACAACTCCTACCGCCTCGGCGAGCCGGTGCCGTTCAACGAGAAGGCAGGCCGTTTCGGCGACAACAAGGATGCAGCAGAACACTTCGGTCGCCTGCACGCCGTCATGCGAGACGGCGTGGGCGTCCCCGAAGACGGTGCCCAGTACAACGTCGGCCCGATGCTGACGTTCGACCCCAAAACCGAGCGCCACACCGGCGACTTCGCCGACGCCGCGAACGTTCTGCTCAAGGACACGAACCGCAAAGGCTTCGAAGTCCCCGAAGCCGCCAAGGTCTAAGACCCACAGGCAATCAAGCAGGCGAGCGGGGGACGTCAGTCCCCCGTTTCGATTGATGTCCTCCCAAGATTGATGTGGTAGTCTGATCAGGGTGGATTGCATTTGTCGTGAAACTTCGGGTTTGACAGAACGACGAACCATAAAGCTGATTTGACGATGGATGCATACCAGAGAATTGAGCACGTCCTGGCTGAAAAATACGGGGCGAGCACAACGACGCGAAAAGCCACGGGTGATTTCATGCTGTCGGATGAGCATGCAGTCAACGTCAAAAGCAATAACGTGGCGAAGCAGAATTACTCGCCTAATATGATTTCCATCAAGAAGATGCACAAGTGGGTCTTCGAGGAGCGAAACGAACTGAGTTTCATCTTTGTTGACTACGAAGTTGATGGTGAGGACTTGAACATCCTGAAGGAGACAGAGCCGATCCCTATCGAACAGATTAGTTGGGAGTGCCTTTCGATTGAGGCACAAGGTTACGGAGTCATCCAAAGAGTCTCTGAGCTGATCATTCAGGGCCTACGCATCAAATGTGGCG
>JAGQPX010000161.1 GCA_020426505.1 Planctomycetaceae bacterium
TACAGCCAGCCGCGAAACGTCCCCTTCTCCGGGTCGGGCTCCCACCGTTCGACCGCTCCCGCCACACGCAGCAATACCTCCTGGGCCACATCCAATGCATCGCTGTGTTGAAACCCCTTGCTGCGAGCGAGTCGAAACACAAGCGGATGGTAAATCTCCGAGAACTCCTGCCACGCATCAAGATCGTCACGGTCATGCAACCGCAGAATCAAACTGGCTCGAGTTTCCGGGGCACCATCCATACGGCTCGATTCTTGTGGGTTGCAATGCAGTGAGTCCAGTCACAGAGTTACACGGTCGCCATGCGGAGTTCTTTCAGGAATTCTGGTGATTCTGTGAAGAAAGAGGATTCACCAGGTTGAACAAGGGTGGCCGGGTCTGACCAACGGGAAGGCCCGGTCCGGCGATCGCAGGGCCATCCGCTTCGCTCCTGACCCTGCCACCCATCCGACGACACGATTGCAAAGGGACACACTCGACATCGATCGAAGGCGCGGGTGACTCACTCTGTACTCTCGGAGTACGATCTTGCCACAATTCCTACCTTGTGTCACACATTGACAGGACGATCACATGTCGCAGCGAACGGTCTACTTCAATGGTCACTTCGTGCCCGAAGGCGAGGCTCGTGTTTCGATCTTTGACTCGGCGCTGATGTTCGGCGATATGGCCTTTGAGATGACGCGGACTTATGGTCAGCGGCCGTTCAAACTCAAAGAGCATCTTGATCGTTTGTACGCGTCTCTCAAGTTGCTGGAGATCGACTGCGGGTTGAGGCAGCAGGAGATGGAGCGGATCACGCTGGAGACGTTGGAACGCAATCTGCCGACAGAGCCGGACGACATGGACTGGCAGATCATGCACGATGTGTCGCGGGGGCCGTTGGGGTTGTATGGCTCGGTGTTTCCAGAGGGCGTGCGGCCGACGGTCTCGATTAACTGCTGGCCATTGATCACGCACATGGGGGCCTTCGCACCGAAGTACAGATCCGGCGTCGACATTGTGATCCCGGCACAACAGACGTTGCCGGCACATCTTGTCGATCCGAAGGCGAAGACCCGCAGCCGGTTGCACTACCAGATGGCCATCCTTCAAGCCGCTCGCATGGGCGAGGGAGTCTGGCCCGTGCTGCTCGATCCGGACGGTTTCCTCGCAGAGGGGCCCGGCTGGAACATCTTCCTGGTGAAGGACGGTGAACTGCTCACGCCCGAGCCACGCAACATCCTGATCGGCGTCAGTCGTCAGACGACAATCGAACTCGCACACGAGTTGGGCATTCCGGTCCGGGAAACCAACCTGGGGCGATACGAGGGACTGCAAGCCAACGAGATGTTCTGCACAGCGACCACATTCGCTCTCGTGCATGCGACCACATTCGAGGGACAGACGATCGGCAACGGCGAACCCGGTCCCGTCTTCACCCAACTCCGCGAAGCATGGAAACAGCACGCCGGGATCGACTTCGTCACCCAGGCGCATGACTACGCTGAACGATTACCAGCGTGGACCGCCAACGCAATAGCGATCCCATCAGATTAACCGGGGACGGCCCAGTGGCCTTCGCGGTACTGGCGAGCGACGAGCGATTCTCCTTGGGTGTCGTTGGTGATCGTCTCATTCTCAGTGTCGAACTCAAGCACGCTTCTCGTACGGGCAGCGATGTTAGCGAGGTGCACGACGGTAGCTGAAAGATGACCAGCTCGGATGTCGGCGTTGAGCCGGTCTTCATCGCCTCGAACGCAGTTCAGAAAGTTGTCGTGATGTGCGACGAGGTCGGCTTTGCCCGTGCGTTCTGCGACGAGTTTGTCCTTTGGCTTGTAGAGTCGCCAGCCGGTCGTGTGACCCATCACGAGGTAACCATCGGTGCCGTAGTACGCAGCCCCATTCTCGTACATCTCCTGCCGATAGGGGGACCAGATGCGTTGCTCGAAGATCAACTGCTTTTTGCGAGTCGCTGAGCCATCAACCGCATACTCGCAGACGGCGTACTGCGTGTCGGGGAACTGCTGATCATCATCGAAATAGTACTTGCCTCCCAGGCACGTGACACGCTCTGGATGCGTCGTCGGGTTGAGTCCCCACAGGGCGACGTCGAGATCGTGCACGCCGTCGTTGCCCAGGTCGCCGCAGCCGAAGGCGTACCACCAGCGCCAGATGGAGTGCAGCAGGTTCGATTGAAATGGCACCATTGGAGCCGGGCCGACCCATGTGTCGAAGTCGAGTCCTTCCGGCGGATTGGTCGGCTGCGACTTGCCGATCGACCCGCGCCGCTGACTGTTCCACGCCTTGGCAACGAGCACCTCGCCAATCTCTCCCTCGCGGATGCGCTGGATCGCCTCTGCGACAAACTCCGTGCTGCGACTTTGCGTGCCGACCTGCAGTAGCTTGCCCGACCGCTCGACCGCGTCAGCCATCAAGCGGCCTTCACGAATGTTATGACAGCACGGCTTCTCGACATACACGTGCTTGCCCGCGTTGAGGCTCAAGATGGCGGCAGGAGCATGCCAGTGGTCGGGCGTGGCGATGAACACCGCATCGACAGCCGGGTCGTCGAGGACATGACGCAGATCGTTCGTCGACCGGACATTGGGGTTGTTGCTAGTCGATTTCACATGCTCAGCGGCTTTGGCGAGGCGACTCTCGTCGACGTCACACACCCAGGCGATCGTGACGTCATCCCGTTCGCACAGATGGCGAACATGATTCATCCCCATCCCGCCCGGACCGATGATGCCGAGGACGACCTTCGCTGACTTTGGTGCTGCACTGACTGTTGATGTAGACGCGATCGCCGCCACGCCAACGCCTGCCGTCTTCAGAAAATCACGTCGATCGGTTGTACTCATGAGTTGCTCCAGATGAATGCGCTCGTCTGAGAGTGTCTGCACATCTCGTTCGCCCGTTACAATAACGCCGCCTCAAATCATCGCTCTGGGAGACGACGATGCCCATCTCTTATGCCGATCACAGTGACAGTGTGCAGACGAAATTGCAACTCCTGCAAGCAGCTCATGCCAACGGCGAGCATGACCTCGCGATGTCGCTCGCCTACTCGATCAACGACACGCTGTCTTTTGAGCGGCAACAGGCTGCACCGCCTCAAGCAGACATTGGCAGCGACGACGATCTACTCTTGCGGGATTTGCCCGGGCAGTGGTCGGGATGGGCGAGTGGATGGGGGCTGGCAAAACCGGTGTCGCTTTTCGAGACGGTCGGCATCGCGCGTGAGGCGGAGCCGGTCGAGCTGACGGTCGCCTTCCATGTCGATGAGATCGATGATCCGGTTCGTGAGGTCCGCGTCGCACGCATTGACCCAGACACACGTTTTCTGAGTGAAGTGCGGTCACAGGTCTGGGACGACCGGCGACATGACGACGAGCGACACTGCAGAGTGATGTTCTTCGCAGACGTCCCCGCTCATGAGCGAGCCGACTATCTGATTCTCTACGCAAACCGTTTCGCCGAACTGCCCCACTACGAGTCGGACCTCACGACCACCGGCGAAGGGTATGCCCTCGACATCGAGAATGCGCACTACGTCGCGCGGCTGTCACGACAGGTCGGGCAGTTGGAACGGTTGACCTACAAACGTCAGCACGGCCTCGAACTCTACGCGGGCGGCAAAGGTCACGGCGAGCCGCCCGGCATCGACTGGGGACACGACTACGTTGACAAAGGTCACTTCCAGAAGCACCGCATGCGGAACTGGGCCGAGTGTCCGAACTTCGAGGTCGTGAAGGGGCCGCTGTGTGTGCGTGTGCGGCGGTGGGGCTTCCCTCACAGTCCGCTGCATCCGGTCTTCACCCCCGCCCGCATGCACATGGACCAGACCTACACGTTCGTCGCCGGACAGCCGTACTTCTTCAAGGAAGGCCGCATGGACAACGTGCAGGAGCACCGCATCGAGGCCATGCGCGATGACGAATGGGTCTTCTCCGGCTACTCGTTCACCGAGATGCTCTGGATCGACGCACAAGGCAAACTACACGAGGGAGCTGTCCCGACGGAGCAGGCTGAGAACATCTGGGGCGTCGGGTTCTATCACGATGTCAGCCGCGATGCGTTCATGGCCCTGCGGCTGGATCACTCAGCTGTCGGTGTCGATGGCCCGGCTCACGGCGGTGTGCCGACTCTGCACTACGATGGACACGGCCAACTCTGGAGTCGCTACCCGGCCCAGCAACGCATCATGCCCGCCGGTTCATCCGTGCGACAGAGGAATGCCTACACGGTCGCTCCCTTCCCGACCGAAGGAGCCGCTGAACAGCTGGAGACGCTCCGTCACCAACTCCAGCACCCGCTCGAAGTCCGCCCCGCTGACCTCAACGACGGCCCCCGACCACAGGGCCAGTCAAACACCGATTCCCTCGCACGGTTCGGCGAAACTCAGCAGACAGGCCAACAGAAGCTCGACATCTGGAAGACGCTCAACGAGGTCAAGGACGAACAGCTGTACAACATCGAATCCGGCATCGTCGATCTAGGCTACGTATACGATGTCAGGCTGCGGGCAGGGATCGCCACGATCACGCTCACCATGCCCCACCGCGGACGTCCGGTCTACGAATTCCTGGTCACCCAGGGCGGCGGCCGCGTCGAAAAGGGCATCCGCGAACGTCTGCTGGCACTGAAAGGAGTCCGCGACGTCGTGATCAACTTCACCTGGGACCCCGCGTGGACGACGGCACGACTGAGTACACGCTCACGAAAGGAGCTTGGCATCACGTAAGATCGGTGAAAGTAACCATCAATACTTCGAGATGATAACCGTTGACAGCAAACCAGATGTGCGTGCGATGAGCGGAAATGTTGAAAAGACGGACCGTGATCTTCGGCCAATCGCTGCGTTGGTCGTGTTGACTGTGCTGTTACTGATTCCGTTTTCGGATAAGGCGTTGCATATTGATGATCCGTTTTATGTCTGGGTGGCTCAGCAGATTCATGTGATGCCCTGGGACTTTTTCGGGTTTGAGACATTCTGGACGGGTGCTGTTGCTCCGGTCTGGTGGCACAACAAGAATCCGCCGGGGACGTCGTACTTCATTGCGATGGCTGCTGCTGTCTTCGGTTGGAGTGAGCGGGCATTGCATCTCGCATTCCTGGTGCCGGCTGTGGGAGCCGTGGTGGGGACGTACATGCTCGCCAAGCGGATGTGCGGCTCCCCTTTCATGGCCGCTGTGACATCACTCGTGAGCCCCGTGTTTCTGATTTCCGGCACGCAGGTGATGTGTGAGTCGCTCCTCCTGTGCTCGTGGGTCTGGAGCGTCCTGTTCTGGGTCGACGGGATCGATCGCAAGCGTTTCGTGTCACTGCTCGCATCGGCGGGGATGGTCTCTCTTGCCTGCCTGATCAAGTATCCGGGGATCAATTTGATCCCGCTGTTGTTCGCATACGGACTCATTCGACAGCGGTCGATCGGTTGGTGGACGGTCGCATTGCTAATTCCGGTCGCAGTCCTCGCCGCCTACGACATGTACACGGCCAACCTGTACGGACAGGGCCATTTCACCGATGCAATGCTTTACGCGTCAGCCACTCAGGAGAGAACGTATCTTGCCAACGGATTGACCTCGCTGGTGTTCCTTGGCGGATGCATGGCTCCCGTTTTGTTCTATTTGCCGTGGCTTTGCTCTGGTCGTCAGTTGCTGGCATTCGGTCTCGTGACGATCGCAGCCATCGCCGTGACTCCTCAACTCGGTTGGCTTAAGGGACACGCGTTGATGACGGATGACGGAGCTGCCTGGGCCACTGCGATTCCGATCGGGCTGTTTGCGTGCGGTGGAGGGTTGATCCTCGTCCTGGTGACCAGAGATGTGTGGAAACGTCGCGACGGCGAGTCGCTGTTACTTTGGCTGTGGATCGTCGGTGTGTTCGTGTTCGCAGGCTTCGTGAACTGGAGCGTGAATGGTCGTTCGATCCTGCCGCTGGTACCCGCTGCGGCCATCCTGCTCGTGCGTCGAGTCGATGAGGGACAAGGTCTGCTGACATTCAACAGACCGGCAATTAAGCTCATCGCCGTGCTGCCTGCTGCCGTGTTCGCTCTGCTGCCCACGTACGGCGACTACTCCATCGCCAATTCCTCTCGAATCGCAGCGAAAGAGATCGTCGACACCTATGCCGTCGAGAATCAACGGCTGTGGTTCCAGGGTCACTGGGGATTTCAGTGGTACATCGAGTCCAGCGGTGCCCTTCCATTGGGACCACGACTCGTACGTTTCCCGCTCAGCGACAAGCTTCTGCCGACGGAACGCACGTCGCCTCTGGCCAAGCTCCGATCAGGCGACCTGCTCATCATCCCCGAAAACAACACCAACGTGCGGCTAACCATCGCCCGCAGCCCGGACGGTTCGACTGGCGTTGTGCGACTCGGACGCTCCGGTCCGCAGGTGCCGATCTCGGAACTTCACGTCCACAAGATTCCGGTCTCGATCTTCACAACGCTTTCGGGGTTTCACGGCGCGGGCTTCTACTCGGACACATTTGGTCCCCTGCCCTTCACCGCCGGCCCCATGCGACCGGAGACGTACTACGTCGTGCGGATTCGGTGAGTGCATCCTGCGTTTTGCCCCTGGAAGGTCTGGTGAGGGTGCCACTGCTGGCTTGTCCAGCAGTGCAAGCAGGGTTCGGTAGTTTGCTCAAATACTTCGCAAAGCCCCAATACACGCGACTGTCGGTGCCGCTGCCTGCTTTCCAACACTCCGGGCCGAGTTGACGTACAATGAGTGCCCCCGGTGACTCGTCCCACTTGCCCGTTTGGAGACAGATCATGCACGCCTGCTCACGATCGACGTGGAACACCGAATTTTCGAAGCTGCGACCAGGCCGACGTGCAGGTCTCACATTGGTTGAATTACTTGTGGTCTTAGCGATCTTGGCAGTTCTGGTAGCCCTGTTTCTCCCCAATGTGCGTCAAGGCCGAACAGCCGCACGTCGCACTCAGTGTCGGAACAATCTCAAGCAAATCGGCTTGGCACTCCACTTGTATCACGATGAGTATCGCTCGTTCCCGCCAGCCTACACAGTGGACGAGACGGGACAGCCGCTCCACAGCTGGCGGACGTTGATTCTCCCCTTCATCGATCAGCAGCAGTTGTACGACTCGATCGACCTCTCCAAACCGTGGGATGATCCTGCAAATGCCGAGGCCTTCCAAACGGCCGTGCCTCCTTACATTTGTCCGTCAACGACAATTGATCAATTCCACACCACCTACACCGGCATGGTGGGGCCGGATGCTGCTCTGCCGTTGACGGATGGCAGGCCCATCTCCGAGTTCACGGACGGAACATCAAACACCGTGATCGTCATCGAAGCTGCGGAGCAGGACGCGGTCCACTGGATGAATCCGCAGGACGCGGGAGTTCGGTTCCTGTTGTCCTTCGATGAAGACAGTGAATTCGATCACGACGGAGGCACGCATGCGTTGTTGGCAGACGGCAGCGTGCAATTCCTCTCTGCCAAAATGTCCAACGAGACTCGACAAGCGCTCGTGACCGTCGCAGGTGGTGAGACGATTGACGAACGGTGACGTGCGGCTCTCTGCTCATGCGAACGAGCCTTTCCGGGCTGGCACTCTATTGATTCCTTCGAAGATCGCCAACGGGACCAGCCAGCTTGTCCATGCGGTGAGAGCGTACGTCCACTCGGCCTCGACGCCGGTGACCGTGAACAGTCCGGCCGTCAGACGCAGCACGACCGCTGAGCACAACAGCAGGTAGCATCGCCACATCCAGCGGCGATGCGACACAAATCGTTTTTGCACCGCCGACCGCCAGCCTCTTATCGCGGACAACCCGGTCATCAAGGCCAGCGCGGCGAATCCGACTCCCGCGACCGGGCCGGTCTGTGCATGGAACGCCATCCAGAGCCCGCTCGGCGTGAGCAGAAGCAGAACACAGGCGACCTGCAGCTTCCCCAGCCTGCGATGCCATTGCGGGAATCTCCGGCGAAACCGATCGCTCAACAGAATCATCCCCAGCACCAGCGTGACCGGCCCGGCAGCGATGTGTGAGTAAAACGCCCACTGATACGAACCGAAGAAGTAGTCTTCGCGACCCAGCAGAAAGTCCGACGAGAAATCGGGAGGAAGGTAGTCCGGATAGTTGGTCATGACCACCACCGTCACCTTGGCGATCAGCAGGCACGTCGCCGCTCGTAAGACGTTCAACAGTCTGTCTGATACGATTCCCGACATCCGTTGTTGACCAGATTCTGACCCTTGAAGCTTTGCGGAGACGATCCCACGAACGAAGGCAACACGCTTCATTCGCCGCGTCTCACCTTGACCGTTCTCAGTCTGACACCCCCGTGGCAAGACCTCAACAATCTCCATCGACCCACCGCGACGATCGACCCATCTCCGCGATGCGGAACCTGGGCCCCGCCTGCGAACGGGACCTCAATGCCGCTGGCATTCATACGGCTGAAGACCTCAAAGCGTTGGGAGCCGAACAGGCATTCCTCGCGATGCTACAAGCTCGGAAGCGCGAGGGACGCAGCGCGAAATCCTGCAACGCGGCCTACCTCTACGCGCTCTACGGAGCGATCCACGACATCAACTGGCTCACCATTCCAGAGACCGAGAAACAACGCTTCAAGGAATGGACAGCAGAGATACGCGAGTCAGGCCAGTTCCACTGAGATGCGAGAGACTGCGCACCTCGTATTCACATCGTCCGGTAGGGGCGATGTCCGTAGTACTTCGGACGATTGTCCAGCCGGACGTGTAACCACGACACCCCCATCCCGGCTGTGCTCAACCAGACCGGCGTCTCGTCCAATCGCTTCGCAAGCGTCTCGCCGACGAGCTTCCAGAGATCGTCAATCTGTTTTGCCTGAGCACCTCGCACGAACGAGGCGAGATGACCATAAACCGCTGCATCACCCAGTGGACGCGGCACGATCATCTGTGCATCGCCACTCAAATTGGAAAAGGCGATGACGCTACTACCGGACTTGTGCGCCCGAAACTGATTGTCAAAGGCGGTCGGGTCAACGGGCCGCTCCAAGGCGGGAGAGTCGATCAACACAAACTCAAACATCCGATTGATCGTGCTTCTTGTGACGGCTGGTGTTTCCCACCGAAATGCCGGCGGCTTGGCTTCGACCAGAATCTGTGTGAAGAACGCACGAAAGTCAGAGTCCGCGATCCATCCCTTGAGGACATCGCTGTACGTCAACTCGTGTCCGTCACGCTGGAGACGATAACGAGTCGTCTTGGAATCCAGTTGATCGGCGTCACTTGTCCACATGGCACGTCCAGTTGATAGGCATCGTTATTCTGAGACTTCACGAACCACCTCCCGGATCCCGCCCATCACGCGGTCTTCGACGTTGGTCGCGAACGGCGTGGGGACGAGTTGATGCACGATGCCGGTGCGGCCTTCGTAGCCTCCTTCGAGGAGGACGCGGTAGGAGGGAAGGTAGGCGAAGACGTCGTTGCAGTAACCGGCCACCCAAACCAGCGGGCCTGCGAACTCGACCTTCGGCTTACGAGCGTAATCGACGACCGTCTCACCGCTGACGAACAACATCAGTAACTCATCACCAAAGCGGGCCGCCTGCAGCGGACAGTTCTGCGTCGTGGCGATCTGACCATGCTTCTCGAGTTGACTTTGCAGGTAACGAGCCTTGCGGTCAGGATACGTGTCGTCGCCCGTGCGTTGGGCTTCCAATTGCTCACGTGACGGCGGCGACTCCAGATCGAGCGTGACGTCCGTGTAGGCAACACGCAGAGGTCCATGTACTTCGGTTTGCGGACTCTCGATCGCATGTACAACAGCATCGGCCAGTTCGCGGCCATGACGATTGCAGTGGTCGAGTCCCTCCGGACCGTGACGCGGATACGGGTTCTGATCGCCGCCGCACCCCATCACAAACAGGGCCGTCGCTCCAGGGTGTGACTCTTCGAGGTACTGATGAGCAAAGCCGGCGTAGTCGCCGCAGTACTGGTAGAAGGCGAGCGTCGTGTTGTGACACGCGTACCCGAACAGGATGCCCCGCAGGCTCTCGTCCTCGCCACGAATGACCATCACCGGCACATCATGATCGGTGACGCCGGCCGGATGCTGCGAGTTGATGTACCGCTTGCCGTTCTCTTCCTCGACCGGCAGTCTCCGATTACTCGCAAACAACGCAGCCGACTGACTCACGCTGATCGTCGACGGCTGCAAGTCATCGATCGCCTCGCCAACCAACTCGATCAACTTGGGAATCAGCTGCTGATCGATGTACGTCTGCAGCTTGGCCTCCTCAGCGTCACTCAGGCTGTGAAACACAATTCGCTCAATCGCAATCTCCGGAGCACAGTGCGTGTGCGACACGTTGATGACCAGCCGCTCCTTGCCGAGACCCCACCGCTCCTGCGTTACACTGGCGACCTGATCCGTCAGCCCCTGATAGACCGAACCCAAATCACACGTCACCAGCACCAACCGCTCACCCGACTTATCCTCAAACGCCACCGCCTTGGCAAACAGATCATGCACTTTCCCCTCCGCCGCATGATCCCGCGACCCATACCCCGACAACCAGGTCGGCGACTCCGGCGTGATAACGACACGACTCAGGCCAACCCGCCACTCGGCAGAATTCGCGATGTTCAAGAGCGAGGCAGAGACAACCGCGACCGAGAGTGCAATGTATTTCATGAGTTCAATTCGCCGTCGTCGCTTGCGGCTTAGCGATGACTGAAAACTGTGATTGCACTGGTCGCGCTAGGCCGCAAGCGAAGGTCGGAAGGGCAGAAATGTCACGCGATCCAGTCGTCAATGACCTCTCCAGCCACATCCGTCAAACGGAAATCTCGGCCTTGGTGGCGGTGGGTGAGTTTGAGGTGGTCGAGGCCGAACTGTTTGAGGATGGTCGCGTGGAAGTCGTTGGGGTGGACCGGGTCGCGGGCGACGCCCCAGCCGATTTCGTCGGTCTCGCCGTAGACCTGCCCCCCCTTGATGCCACCACCGGCGAGGAACGTGCTGAACGCGTAGGGGTGATGATCACGGCCAGTGACGGCGCCGCGGCCGTCGCGGTTTTCGCCGAGAGGCGTGCGGCCGAACTCGCTGCCCCAAACGACCATCGTTGAGTCGAGCAGGCCCCGTTGCTTGAGGTCCTTGATGAGGGCCGCGATCGGTTGATCGGCCATGCCCGCGTTGTAGGTGAGTTCGTTATCGAGGTTCGAGTGATGATCCCACGAAGCGTGAATGATGTTGATGAACCGCACACCGCGTTCGACCATGCGGCGGGCGAGCAGGCAGTTGCGGGCGAAGCCGTCCCACGCGTTGCCCCCCTTGCCACGCGACGCATTGATCTCCGGTTCCTTGCGGCCGACGCCGTACGCATCGAGTGTGTCTTGCGTCTCGCCGGAGAGATCGATCAATTCGGGAGCAGCGGACTGCATGCGGAAGGCGAGTTCGTAACTGGCGATGCGGCTGGCGATCTCAGGGTCGTGCATGGTCGCGAGTCGTTCCGAGTTGACCTCACGCAGCACATCGAGCCCTTTGCGTTGCAATTCACTCGGAAGACCAGCAGGGTTTTCGAGGTTCAGCACCGGCTCACCCTGATTGCGGAACAGCACACCCGCATGCACCGAGGGCAGGAAGCCGCTCTGCCACAAGGTCGCCCCGCCCGATGAACCGCGACCGGCTGTGAGCACGACGTAACCCGGCAGGTTCTGTGACTCGCTCCCCAATCCGTAGGTCAGCCATGAGCCCATCGACGGCAGGCCGAAAGTCGCGCGGCCGCATTGCATCAGAAGCTGGCCGGGGTGATGATTGAACTGGTCAGTGTGCATCGATCGTACAAGCAGAATGTCGTCGGCGACCGTGCCGATGTGAGGCAACAGGTCGGACAGCTCCATCCCGCATTCGCCGTGCTTTTGAAAGGTCCGTTTGACCGGCGCCATCAGCGTTGCTGTGTCCGGCTTGAGAAATGCGAACCGCACGCCCTCAAGCATCTCCTTCGGCATCGACTTCTCGTGCAGTTCGTTGAGCTTAGGCTTGGGATCGAACAGATCAAGATGACTGGGTGCCCCGGCCATGAAGATGAAGATGCACGCCTTCGCCTGCGCATCGAAGTGCGGCTGCTTGGGAGCGAGTGGATTGACCGCGTCGAGCGAGGTCGCGTCGCTCGCAAGCAGCCCATCATTCGCCAGCATCGACCCGAGACCAATTGCTCCCAATCCGCTGGCTGATGAAAGCAAAAAGTCTCTGCGAGTGCGTTCCGTGTGTTGAAAGGCGAGTTCCTGGATAGCTGATCGATTCATGGTCGTTCCCCGTGTTTCAGGCAGTTCTCAAATCATACCACGAATGTGGACCTACGCCCAAACGTCACGTTCGAGAATCGTTAGCAACGAGGCAACGCCGAGTCTCACTGGTGACGACCGCCTGAATTGAGGTCATCGCGAACACAGGCGCTCGCCGTTGGCTCGCGGCTAGCGGTTTGCACATGTTATGCTAACGTCTTCAAATCCTCGGTTTTTAGACAGAGGGGAAAGTCATGCGATTGAGCCTGTTGCTGCCGTGTGTTCTTGTTGCTGGAATGATCGGTGTGAGTGTGTTCGCTCAGTCGGACGACGGCTTGTTCCCCACTTCGGAGGATGCGTTCGATTTTTCGGATGATGTCCGGGTCGATCCAGATTTGCCTGTCGAAACTGCTCCGGAGACAGCCGAAGCGGCTGCGATTGAGCAAATGAAACTGCGGCAGCAGTATCTGGAACTGATCGAGCAGAAGTCGGCCCACATGGATCGCTCCGCACTGCGGGAGGCAATCAGTCGTGCGGAGCGCGACATCGACGAACTCAAGGCTAACGCGAAGTTGCAGGAGGCAAAGCAGTTGTTGTTGGACTTGGTGAAGTCGCATCCGGGGACGTCGGCTGCTCAGTCTGCGCGTGCGATGTTGCAGGCTGAACCGATCAGACGCGAGGTCCTTCCGACATTCGATGATGCATACGAGCCTCCCAATGATGGGGACACGTATGAGCCCAGCACGAATTTCCTGGTTCCCGGAGACTTCAACGCACCTGCCGAAAGAGCTCCTGACAGTTTCGATGAGGAGTCGGCACCATTCTACGACCCCGGAATTCCTGAGAAGCCGAAGGGGCCGGTGAAGCCTCGGCCACGCAAGAAAGGGCAAGTGGACGATCCCTTCGGTTCGCCGTTTGACAATGAGGTCAATGACGAGCCGTTGAATGGCTGACTTGATCGAACAGACTCGCAGCCCGACAATTTAGTGCAGCGACAATTCCAGCGGGACCACTTCTGGTTCAGAGACGTGCGGTCGTCGGTGCGGAGGGGGGATTGGTGGTGACGGGCGGTTGTTCGCTTTGCCGGGGCCGAGGAGTGTCACGCGGGCGGTGGTGAGCAGGCCCTTCAAGCTGCCGAACGTTGCATTCACGGCGGAGGGTTCGTAGCCGCTGTGGACCATGCAGTCGGTGCATTTGGGGTTACCGCTGGCGCAGCCGTAGGCGGACCAGTCGGTGGTCTGCATCAGTTCGTCGAAGGTCTGTGCGTAGCCTTCATTCATAAGGTAGCACGGCTTCTGCCAGCCGAACAGGTTATAGGTGGGATTGCCCCAGGGGGTGCACTCGAGGTCGAACTTGCCGCGAAGGAACTCCATGAACAGAGGGGACTGGTTGAACTGCCAACGCTTTCGTGGTTCAGACCCACGGGGCGTGGCCCGTGGGCTTCTGTTGGGTTGAGATTGTGGGGCAAGGATGCGTCGGAAGAGGGAGATGGTTTCATTCTTGTGGAGAAAATGTTCCTGGTCGGGGGCCTTCTCGTAGGGGTAGCCCGGCGAGACCATCATGCCTTCGACACCGAGATCCATCAGCGTGTCGAACATCTCACGCACGCGGTCCGGGTCCGCATGGTTGAACAGCGTGGTGTTGGTCGTGACGCGGAAGCCTCGCTCGACCGCTGCCCGAATCGCTTCGACAGCGACGTCAAACACCCCGTCACGGCAGACCGCCTCATCGTGCTCCGCTTGCAAACCATCAATGTGGACTGAGAATGAGAGGTACTTCGACGGCGTGAATTTGTCGAGATGCTCTTTGAGCAGGATGCCGTTGGTGCAGAGGTAGATGTACTTCTTACGTTCGATCAACCCCGCAACAATCTCGCCAATCTGTGGGTGCAACAGCGGTTCGCCGCCGGGGATCGAGACCATGGGTGCCCCGCACTCATCAACAGCGTCGAAGCACTGTTGCGGCGTGAGGTGTTTCCGCAGCGTCTCGACCGGATGCTGGATCTTTCCACAACCTGCGCACGCCAGATTGCACCGGAACAACGGCTCCAGCATCAGCACGAGCGGGTAACGCTCGACCCCACGCAGCTTCTTGCCCAGCACATAACTGGCAACGGTCCACATTTGCGAGACGGGAACAGGCATGGAGGGTTGATGGTTGATTGCTGATGGTTGATGGTATGCAGAAGGTCTGGGAGTTGGAGTCATATCACGTCTTCTGAATCGCGTCTGCGCCACTTCGCCAATAGGAATCGGGCTCTCTTGTCATGTCTCGTTCAACCATCAACCATCAACCATCAACCATCGCAGGCATCGTGCTGTGCGGCGGGCGCAGCAGTCGCATGGGCCGACCGAAGGCGTGGCTGCCATTCGGCAACGAGACAATGTTGCAACGAGTCGTGCGGACCTTGAGCGAGGTCGTGAATCCAATCGTGGTGGTTGCAGCTCCTGATCAGGAGGTGCCGTCGGTTCCTTCTGACGTTGAGATCGTGAGAGACAAGCGGGAAGGACTCGGACCGCTGGCTGGTCTGGCCGCCGGACTGACGGCCCTGCATGGACGGGTCAATGCGGCCTATGTGTCTTCCTGTGATGTGCCATTACTCACGCCGGATTTCGTGCGAGCGGTGATCGGTCATCTGGGTGAGCATGATTTGGCGATCCCACGTGATGCAAACTATCATCATCCTCTGGCAGCCGTCTATCGGACGTCACTGGGTGAGCGCTGTGAAGCACTACTCGCCAAGGGACGTCGCAGGCCGTTCGATCTCGTGACGATGTCGAATACGCAAGAGATTGATGTTGCCGAGTTGAGGAGTGTTGATCCAAACCTTGACTCGTTACGCAATGCGAACACACCAGACGAGTATGAGGCGTTGTTGAGGCAGGCCGAACAGCTCGGTCGATGAACGAAGAACAGCGGTGTTCTAAATGACCCAGCCATCATCCAAATACGATGACGTTCGCATGCGTGGCTTCGCTGCGCGGTCGACTGTCGATGAGGCGATTGACTGGGTTGATGAGCATGCCTTGCCACTGGGGTCGACGAATGTCCCGATCGGTGATGCTCACGGACGTGTACTGGCCGAAGATGTGGTCTCGACGTTGAATGTGCCTGCATTCGACCGTTCTGCGATGGATGGGTATGCGGTTCGCGCTGAGGAGACATCCGGAGCCGGGATGTACAACCCGTTGTCGTTTCGGGTCATTGGTCAGTCATTGCCGGGACAGGCGAGTGATGCAGTGGTCAAGACAGGCGCGGCGGTCCGCATCATGACGGGAGCCCCCATGCCCGCGGGTGCTGATGCCGTGGTGCCGGTCGAGGTGACGCGGGAAGCGGATGGACAGGTCGAGATCACTGAGGCGACTGCGGTCGGCAAGCACGTTGGACGCGTTGGCGAAGACATTGCAGTGGGCACAACGGTCCTGCCGGCTGGACGGCGTTTGCGGCCTCAGGATGTCGCCGTGCTGGCGTCGCTGGGAATTGCTGAGGTACCCGTGATCTCGCAACCACGGGTGCGCATCGTGGTCACCGGGGACGAACTGGCTCAGCCGGGGGACGAGCGGGAGGAACATCAGATCTACGAGGCCAATTCATTTTTGCTGCGTGGACTCGTGCTCCGCGATGGCGGCGTGGTGACGTCAATCGACTTCCTGCCGGATGACCGCGAGTCGATCCTGAGTGCGCTCACGAAATCGGGTGCTGATGTGGTGCTCGTTTCAGGAGGATCGAGCGTCGGAGCCGAGGATCATGCTCCATCGCTGGTGGCCGATGCGGGTAAACTGGCGATTCACGGCATCGCCATGCGGCCGTCGAGTCCGACCGGGATCGGACGTATCGACGACACACTTGTGTTTCTGCTGCCGGGCAACCCGGTCTCGTGTCTATGCGCGTACGACTTCTTCGCAGGACGGGCTATTCGCCAATTAGGAGGGCGTTCACCCGATTGGCCCTATCATCGCACGACCGAGATGGTCGCCAGGAAGTTGGTCTCGGTTGTGGGACGAAGTGACTACTGCCGCGTGCGACTCACAGAGAACGGCATCGTGCCGCTCGCTGTGAGTGGCGCCTCCATTCTCTCGTCGACAACGCGAGCCGACGGCTTTGTGATTCTCTCGCCAGAATCGGAGGGGATCGCACCGGGCAAATCGGTCGATGTCTACTGGTATGACCAGTCGTGACGGGGACGCTTGAGCGTTTGTGCTGAGTGGCTCGCAGACAGACTGACACTGAAACTTCTGAAGGAATAACCGCAGAGGACGCTGAGGTTCGCGAAAAGAACTCCTCTGCGTTCTCCGCGGTTTGATCAACGTCTCACAATCGAGTCTTTGGGTGCCAAGACTTCGAGTTGCGGGATGTCGAAGTGTTGCAGCAGGCCAAAGGTGTACTGGTTGACGCCTTTCTCGAAGGAGACGTCTTCCTGGATCGGTTGTTTGAGGCTTTCCTGACCGTCGAAGAGATGCGTGGATTTAATGGCGGTCGGTTCAAGGGCAGCTGCGATGAGTGCCGGTTGTGTCATGAATGGTCCGTGAGCGTGAACACTGATACGTGATCCTTCGAATCCCTGACTGCGCCAGCGGGCGATGACTGCAAGTTGTGATGCCTGCACGCCGACGGGCCTTTCTCCGACGGTTTGCAGGATGAGCGCGAAGAGATAGTCCCGTTCGCGAGGATGGCACTCGCCGCAGTACCAAAGGTCGGGGACGAGTACACGCTTGCCCTTCGACAACTGCTGCTCGATGGCTTCGGCGAGTGATGCTCGACCGTCTGATGAGATTAGGATCACGGTCTCATTCACATCGCCACGCGAGAGTTCGACCACGGGAACTGTCCACTTGTCGTCACACCTGAGGAGCCAGCGCGTGATGCGGGTCCGATCGACTTCCTCGGTGGATGTCGACTCGGGATCGACTGTGTACTCGCGGAACTGTACGAGGTCTCTCAGCAGTTCGCGTCTGTCCTGCTGCCACTTGGCGAGTGCAGCCGGAGCAGTCGGCGGCTCTGATGCGATGGGTAACCCGTTCGTGGCAGTGATCGCGAGTGAGTTCAGTGTGGCATTGTCATCTGGCAGCGGGACGTGAAGTTCTTCGGGCGTTTTGATGTCGTCTCCACAGGGAATCTCGACGGACGAGTATGTGTCGTCACCAGGGAAGAACGCACGACCGATCAGACCGTAGAGTGCCTCACGGTTCTCCTGCAGGAAGTTATGCGTGCCGGGATCAGCGTTGACGTGTGAGGTGAGATGATCAGTCTTGCCGTAGAGGCGATAGATCGGCTGGGCTGCTTCCAACAGCGGAGGCAGAGCCGTCGCGGAAACGAAGCAACAATTGTCCTGGGCGTTGTAGGTCAGCAGCGCCGGACGAGGGGCAAGCAGTCCCGTCAATTGTTTGTAGTCGGCGTAGAGAGCCAGGTCCGAGGGTGTCTGCTCGGAGTCTCCGAGGTCTGCGAACGTTTGCAGGCGTGTCGAGAGACTGGAGTAACCGGCGACCGGGTTGGAGAGGGTTACGCGGGTGTCGAGCGAGGAGATGACGATTGTCTGCCAACCGCCGCCGGAGAGACCTGCGACACCGACGCGTGAGGGGTCTGCATTCTCAAGCGAGATCAGGACGTCGAGGCCTCGCTTCATGCTGAGATAGAACGGAGCAAGACCGCTGATGCCGCACAGGTCGAGTTGGTTGAGTCTCCCATGTCCGTTCTCAGGCATGTTGAGCTGGCCCATGCGAATCCATTCGACATTGAGAGCGATGATGCCCCGCCTCGCCTGATTGATGCAGCGGATCTGTTTGTAGTTGGCCTGTTTGCCTTTGCCGTCGTGTCCGTTGACATTCATAAAGACCGGAACTTTGCCCTCCAGATTCTCCGGAAGATACAGGATGGCCGGAATCCAGAAGCCGGGGACCGCCTCGTATCGCAGTTTCTGCATGCGGTATCCCGGTCCGCCCTGGATCGGGTCCAGCATCTCGACATTGACCGGCCCCTCCACCCAGGAGTCAGGCACGCCGCGCAGCATGATCTTGTTGAGAACGTCAATGCGAATCTGCTCCGCCCGGGCTTCCCATTCCTCAAGCGACCCGCACTCTGGCATCGTTGGCACTTTGGGTGCAACAAGCCGAATGGTTTCCCGTTGAGTCGTGTTCGTTTCGAGGATTGGCCGGCTAAGGACGTCCTCCAGTGGAGAAGCCGCCTGCGCGAGAGTCGAACTCGCGATACAGATCACGATGCTGGCATATCGGTAGGTTTGCGTCATTGATTCCTCAGAAGATGGTGCAACGTTGTTCGTTACTCGCCCACCTGTCCGCTGCCAACCCGATAGGCCGTCACGCCGGCGAGAAATATCCACAGGGCATCGAGAGGCGTGAAGATGTCACCGAAACCGATCTGACCTCCTGCCCCCGCGGCCATGACGACCAGATACAACAGCAACTTTGGGGCGGTGACTGCCAGGATCGCAGTCATCCCAGCGATGATGCCCGTCACGTCACCGACAATGTGATCACGCGAACTGAGCAGCACTCCAAATCCGACGAGTCCGCCGATTCCCCAGGCCAGGATGCCGAATTCGTATCCCGTGGCGATGACGATGCCAATCCAAGCGACTCCACCGATTACGGCTGCCACGCTGCCGCCCATCAACGCGAAGATGACCGAAACGAAGACGGTTTGTTCCTGATTGTAGGCGTTCTTGCGTTTTCGTTTGCGTTTCTTCCTGGGTCGGGATGCTGGAACCGGCTTGTCTTCCCGTCGGGGCGGCAGGTTTTCGATCTCCTCTGACTCGTATGCTTCCACATCGTCGGAAAGCCAATCGTCCTTCTTCGGCGAAACAGGTTTGCGAGGTTGAGTGGGACGCAACTGGCGCGGAGGCAGTGACGCCGTTTTGCGACGCGACTGTTGCACCGGCTGAGCCACTTTCCGCTTAGGCTTTTCTTGCGATTTGACAGACGGTCGTTGTTTGACTTTTTCGCGAGAACGTGGTTTCTCATCGGTCCGAGTTTTCCGACCCGGCAGCTGCTTCGTGTCGGACATCACCCCCAAGTCAGCGGTCGAAATCCCCGTCTGCTTGATCACAAACGGCTCCAGACAAGAGGGACAGCGAGCCTTTTTGCCAAGAAAGTCGCGATCCTTGAACCTCAACGACGCTTCACAATGTGGGCACGTCGAAAGAATTACCTCAGACATCGGTGGCCCTCACCACAGAAGTCAACAACAGGGAGATGCTCGTTAGCATACCCATGTCGGGGTGCGATGTCAGCAATGAGCAGAGGAATTGCCTGACAGAAAGCATCAGCGAGAATTGATGCGTTCGATGATGAAGCCCTCAAGTCGTCGCGAGCCCTTCTTCGGATCGGTGCGAACGGGATATCGTTCTGACCCCTTGCACTCCCCGGCTGTTCACGACAGCCGGGGGGCAGTTCTGCGTAAGGTCAAATCGATCAGAACATCAGCACCTGGTATCCATCGCTCATCAGTTGACGGTAACTCATGTTCGAGCCGTAGTCTTCAAGCATGCAGACACCAGCGGCCTGGACCGCGTCCGCGACCTCGAAGGCCCCCGCACAGAAGCCGCATGCCCCTGCGATGACATCCTTCACCTCGGCATAGAGTCCGTGGAGGTTGTGATCCGGCTGAGCCAGTAGCCCAACCCAGCGTGTTCCCGTGCCGCTGAAGATGACCTGGACATCATCCCCCGCTTCCTTGAACTCCTTGGCAGCAGTGAGAGCGTTGACGATACGACCGAGGGACTCACCCCCTTCGGTGTCAGCAAGAATCACGATGGCAGTCTTCGACATGGAAAGTCTCCTTTGCGGTTGAGGAGTGAAGTTGGTGAGAATTTGAATTCAGCTTGGGGTGGCACGTCCCTGACGTCAGGAAGGGTGTGGCGCACAGTTCTGGAGCGTTCAAGCATGAGTGATGCGTTCGCCACGCCCAGCCCGTTGGTCTGGGCGTGCCATCCTTCGGTTACTGTACCTGCTCGTTGTTCGCTTTCGCGGCACGCAGGACCGGGTAGGTATCAGTGAAGACGTAGTCCTCGTCCGCACCGGCGTGGCATGTGTTGCAACTCGTGGTCTCCATGCGTTTGCCGGTGGGCTCGTAATGTGGAGCCTCACCAAAGCGGAAGAAGGCCCAGCCGCCCGGTTCGTTGGCGAAGCGTTCCTCGTCTTTAACCATGGCCTCAAGGCTGATGAACTCGCCCTGGAAATAGCCGTTGCCACTTGCCATCGACTTGCCGCCGACGGACACCAGTTCCTTGAGGATGACAGTGCCCTGAGGAAACTCGCCCGTTCGTTTGTACGACGCGAAGCTGGCCGGATCGATGTAGACGTTATGGAACTCCGGAAAGGCCGCCTTGCCGTCGTTCATGTCATTCGGAGTGACGGGGGCTCCGACGAATACCCACTCGCGATGATCCGTGGGTCGCAATAGCTCACCTTCGTTGTTGTAGGCGGCAGCCTTCATTGACGCACCAGTCGTCGTGGGGGCTGCGTGGGCACTTGGCTCGATCGACGTCCCGCATCCCGAGAGGCAGGCGATCAGGGGTGCAGTGGTGATCACAAGCACGAGCGTGCCCAGTCGGTGTCGGCTCTTGGAAAACATGGTTGAGTCTCCTCGTCAGCAGGTCCTGGTCTGTCTGAATCGCACGATTCAGCACGGTACGGGCTTCACAGTTGCATGGTGCATGCCAAGGAGTCTCAAGTGATTCTCGAAAGTCGCAACTGATGCATTGGCAGTGGATTATGATGATTCATCTATTCCATTCTCACGAAAGGCAGTTACGATATGTCGTATGCAGCGACGAAATCCCGTGTTCATGATGTGCTGCCTCCTCAGGGATCCCGACAATCGATGGCCAAGTCATCAACCATGCAAAATCCGCAAGCTCAGGAGCCTGCCCTTGAGACAACGCTGCGGTCGATTGTCGAGGGGACCGCAGCAGCCCGCGGTGAGCCATTCTTCCGCTCGCTCGTTCAGTACTTGGCGGCCTCCCTCGATGCGAAGGTCGCGTTCGTGGCTGAGTTCCTCAGCGAGCAGGATGTCCTGCGGACGCTCGCTGTCTGGGTGGGGGACGAGCACCGATCGAACTACGAGTTCGAGCTTGAGGGAACTCCCTGTCAGACGGCAATCGTTGCGAAGGCCATCAAGCATTACTCAGACGATGTGCAGCGGCAGTTTCCGAGCGACAAGGGCCTGAGCCAACTCGGGGCCCGCAGTTATCTCGCCGTGCCCTTGATGGATGACACTGGAGAAGTCGTCGGACATCTGGCTGTCATTGATGACAAACCGCTGGAAGCCGATGATCGCGAGCTTTCGATCTTTCACATCTTCGCAGCAAGAGCTGCTGCTGAGTTGAACCGTCGGCAAGCCGAACAACACTTGGATGACAGCCGACGTCGAGAGGACCGACTGCGGAGCGAGCGACAGCGAATTGAAGCCGAGGTGGCCTATCTACGGGAAGAGTTACGGGTGCGGTCCGACTTCTCAGAGATCTTGGGTGAGAGCGACGGGATCTGGAAGGTGTTACGGAACATCGACATGGTCGCGCCGACCGACAGCACGGTCCTGATCCTGGGCGAAACGGGCACGGGAAAAGAACTTGTTGCCCGCGCGATCCACAAGAACAGCAATCGCGAGAAGGGACCGTTCGTCCGGGTTAACTGTGCAGCACTTCCTGAGTCGCTGTTGGAGAGCGAATTGTTCGGACATGAACATGGCGCATTCACAGGCGCCACGAAACAGAGGTCTGGACGATTTGAGTTGGCGGATGGCGGAACCATTTTCCTAGATGAGATCGGCGAAATGCCACTCTCTGCTCAGTCCCGACTTCTGCGCGTGCTGCAGGAGCAGGAACTCGAACGCGTGGGCGGAAGCAGAACGATTCGCATCGACACGCGAGTGCTCGCGGCAACAAATCGCGACCTGCTGGAGATGGTCGATGAAGGCACGTTCCGCGAAGACCTCTACTATCGCCTGAACGTATTTCCCATCACAATTCCCCCACTGAGAGATCGGCCAGAGGATATTCCGACACTCGTACGATTCTTCCTCAAACAACTCGGCAACCGTATCGGCAGGCAGGTCGACCATGTGCCGGACCACGTCTGCGCGACGCTCCGCGGCTATGAATGGCCGGGCAACGTCCGCGAACTGGAGAACGTGATTGAAAGAGCGATCATCCTCTCACCAAATGACACGCTCGTCCTCCCCGAAGGCACGATTCCCTCTCGTAAACGCAAGACGAGCCGAAAGTCCGAACTCGCTCCACTCGCGGATGTCGAGCGCGCTCACATCCGAGCCGTTCTCGACCACACGGGTGGCGTCATCGCCGGTCCCAAAGGCGCCGCGAAAATCCTCGGCCTCAACCCCAACACGCTTCGCAGCCGCATGGAAAAGCTGGGCGTATGCGCGAAGCGATCTTAAGTCCACGGATTAGTGGAGCCTCTCCACAGCATTGTCGTTGAATCTAGAGTTTCCTCTGTCCTCTTGAATCCCCGTCCAACTTCGTTACCGTGGGTGACAATTTTGCGCTGCTCTCTGACATTGTGCCAGCAGTTGCAGCTGTTCGCCATCAGCCAAGAGCCTTAGACCAGCCGTGCCCAGACGCGACGACATCTCAAAAATCCTCATCATCGGCTCCGGTCCCATTGTGATCGGGCAGGCGTGTGAGTTTGACTATTCAGGAACTCAGGCCTGCAAGGCGCTGCGGGATGAGGGGTACGAGGTCGTCTTGGTCAACTCGAACCCGGCGACCATCATGACCGATCCGGGAACCGCTGATCGCACCTACATCGAGCCGATCACCTGGCAGTACGTGCAGAAGATCATCGAGGTCGAAAAGCCGGACGCCCTGCTCCCCACGCTCGGAGGGCAGACGGGGCTCAACACGGCCATGGACCTCGCTCGGCGGGGCATCCTCGATGAGATGGGAGTCGAGATGATCGGTGCCCGCGTCGATGCGATCGAGAAGGCCGAAGGCCGAGATTCGTTCCGGGAAGCGATGAGCAAGATCGGTCTCGACTTGCCGAGGCAGGCTATCGTGCACTCGCTCCCCGAAGCACGGGAAGCGATTAAGGAGATCGGCCTGCCGGTCATCATCCGCGCTAGTTACACGCTCGGCGGCGTGGGTGGTGGGATCGCGTACAACAAGGATGAGTTTGAAGACCTAGTTCGCAAAGGGATCGAACTCTCACCCGTCAACGAGGTGATGCTCGACGAGTCGATCCTCGGCTGGAAAGAGTACGAGATGGAGGTGATGCGCGATTGTGCGGACAACTGCGTGATCATCTGCTCGATCGAGAACTTCGACCCGATGGGGGTCCACACGGGTGACTCGATCACTGTTGCACCGATCCAGACTCTGACAGACAAAGAGTACCAGATGATGCGGGACGCGACGTTCGCCTGCATCCGGGAAATCGGTGTCGAGACAGGTGGATCAAACGTGCAGTTCGCCATCAACCCGAACGACGGCCGCATGGTCGTGATCGAGATGAACCCGCGTGTCTCTCGATCGTCCGCACTGGCCTCGAAGGCAACCGGGTTCCCCATTGCCAAGATCGCTGCCAAGCTGGCGGTGGGATACCGGCTGGACGAGATTCCGAACGACATCACCCGCGAGACGCTCGCCTGCTTCGAGCCCACGATTGACTACGTCGTGACCAAGATCCCCCGTTGGACATTCGAGAAATTCCCGGAAGCTGATCCGACACTCACAGTGCAGATGAAGTCCGTCGGCGAAACAATGGCCATCGGCCGCACATTCAAGGAGTCGCTGCAAAAGGCCCTGCGCGGCTTGGAGACCGGACACTTCGGCTTGGGTGGCAGCATTAAGGACCTCTGGGGCACGAGCAAACAACCGTCGATCGATGAGATCCGTCGGAAGCTCTCGATCCCTAATGGCGAGCGAATCTTCTTCCTGAGGTATGCCCTCAAGGCGGGCATGACAGTTGACGAAATCTTTAACCTCACGTCCATTGATCCCTGGTTCCTCAGGCAACTGCGGGATCTGGTTGTACTCGAAGACGAAATCCGCGCATTCGACGCCCTGAAGGACGTATCACACGACCTGCTGCTGCGGGCAAAACAAAACGGCTACTCCGATCAGCAACTCGCCCGCTGGTGGCGGTCAACGCAGATGGACGTCCGCCACCATCGCAAAGCCGCCGGCATCATCGCCACCTTCAAGCAGGTCGACACCTGCGCGGCAGAGTTCGAGGCTTACACGCCGTACTACTACTCGACCTACGAGAGCGAGTGTGAGGCACCGGGTCAGTTAAGAGTTGAGAGCAAAGAGTTGAGAGAATCCGAAAGCTCTTCGTCTCTTCACTCTCAACTCTCCACTCTCAACCGCGTCATGATCCTCGGCGGGGGTCCCAATCGCATTGGACAGGGAATCGAGTTCGATTACTGCTGCTGTCACGCGTCGTTCGCGATGCAGGATTTGGGCATCGAGAGTGTGATGGTCAACTCGAATCCGGAAACCGTCTCGACGGACTACGACACGAGTGACCTGCTGTTTTTCGAGCCTTTGACAACCGAGGACGTGCTCAACATCTGCGATCGATTGCAGCCGGACGGCGTGATCGTGCAGTTCGGCGGACAGACACCCCTCAACCTTGCGAAGGGTCTTGAAGTCGCAGGCGTGCCCATCATCGGCACCTCGCCCGACATGATCGATGCTGCTGAAGACCGCGAGAGGTTCCAGGCCATTCTTCGCAAGCTCAACCTGCGGCAGCCCCCCAACGGCATCGCTACGAATGTCGAGCAGGCCCGCACACAAGCCGACAAGATTGGCTACCCAGTGCTGGTGCGACCCTCGTACGTTCTCGGCGGGCGGGCGATGGAGATCTGTTACGACGAACAGCAGCTCGTCCACTACATGAATCACGCGGTCGATGCCTCGCCGGATAAACCGGTCTTGATCGACAAGTTCCTCGAAGACGCCATCGAAGTCGACGTCGATGCGATCTCGGACGGCGAGACGACCCTCGTCGGCGGCGTGATGGAACACATCGAGGAAGCGGGAGTGCACAGTGGTGACTCCGCGTGTGCCTTGCCTCCCTACTCCCTCCCGCAGTCAGTGATCGATGAAATCAAAGAGGCTACCTACGCCCTCGCGGAGGAGTTGCAAGTGCGGGGTTTGATGAACATTCAGTACGCGGTGAAAGAAAACGAGGTGTTCATTCTCGAAGTGAACCCACGGGCATCTCGTACTTCGCCGTTCGTCTCCAAGGCAACGGGGCTGTCACTTGCCAACATGGCCGCAAAGGTGATGGCGGGAGTCTCGCTGAAGGAACAGGGGATCACCGAGGAAGTCTGGCCGACGCACACATCTGTGAAGGAGAGCGTGTTCCCCTTCGCCCGTTTTGCAGGGGTCGACATCATCCTCGGACCAGAGATGCGATCGACTGGCGAGGTGATGGGCATCGACGACAACTTCGCAGCAGCCTTCGCCAAAAGCCAGATTGCAGCAGGCGTCAACCTACCGACCGAAGGGACAGTGTTCATCAGTATGGCCCATGCTCACAAGCAGTCGATCATCGATCCCGCCAGACGTTTGCAGAAGATGGGCTTCAAGATCATCTCGACATCCGGGACCGCGTCCGTGCTTGAAGATGCGGGCATTGCGGTTGAACGAGTCAGGAAAGTGCAGGAAGGCCGCCCCAATCTGCTCGACCTGATGGCGAACGGCGACGTGCAGTTCATCTTCAACACGCCCAGCGGCAAAGGAAGCCGGACCGACGAAGGTCGCATTCGTGCCGCGGCTGTCACGTACGGTGTCCCCTGCGTGACGACCATGCCCGGATGCGAGGCGATGGTCCAGGCAATCGAGTCATTGCGAGAAGACCCGCTGCCGCACGTCAGGGCCATTCAGGACTGGACGAGTGGAGTCCAAGTGAAAGAGTAGACGTCCAATGACGCTTGCGGCGTAGCACAACCGGGAGACGTCGATCATGTTCCGGAGTGTCACGCAACCGCAAGCGATGGTCGTCGGGTTACTCGTGATTCATGCAGCCCTGTTGTCGTATCTGGCAACGCGTTACAGCCCGACGATTGATGAGGTTGGACATCTCCCTGCTGGCTTGTACACATGGGAGTTCGGCCGGTTCGACGTCTTTCGGGTGAATCCCCCGCTGGTGCGAACACTCGCTGCCCTGCCTGTCCGACTGAGTGACCCCGAGTACGACTGGAGCAGCTACCGGGAGGGGCTCACGGCCCGCCCCGAATGGTCTCTGGGAGGGGACCTGATGAGGACGAATGGTGAGGTGTCTCTGCGGTACATTACCTGGGCGCGGTGGATGTTGATCCCGATCAGTCTATTCGGCGGGTTCATCTGTTGGCGATGGGCGAAGGAGTTGTACGGCGCCGCAGCCGGTTTGACCGCACTCACGCTGTGGGGTTTCTCTCCAACGGTCCTTGGGTACGGCGCACTCATCACTCCGGACCTGAGTGCAGCCTCGCTGGGAGTGACCGCAGCCTACACTTACTGGCGATGGTTGAGGACCCCCTCAACAGTATGGACGCTCATCGCAGGAATGACTCTTGGGTTGGCAGAACTGACGAAGATGACGTGGTTGATTCTGTTCGTATTGTGGCCAGTACTGTGGTTGGCTCGGGTGATCCGTCGAAGGTCGAATGTCGACGGTCGAGAAAATGAGCCTCTCGACATTCAACCTTCGACCTTCAACCAACTCAACAAGCTCGCAGTGATCCTACTGCTCGGCCTGTATGTCCTCAACGTCGGTTACGCCTTCGATGGCACGTTGACGCGACTGGGTGACTATCAATTTGTCAGTCGTACTTTGAGCGGTCAGGAGTTCAACACGGGAGAGACTGAGGTCGGCGCGAATCGGTTTGTCGGAACATGGTGCGAGTCGCTTCGCGTGCCATTGCCGCGAGACTATGTCACGGGAATCGACCTCCAAAAGCGTGAATTCGAACGGGGGAAATGGTCGTTTCTGCGGGGTGAATGGAAGCACGGCGGCTGGTGGTGGTACTACCTGTACGCGGTGCTGATCAAGGAGCCGTTGGGGACGTGGTGTCTGCTCGGCTTGGCGATGATCGCTGCGTGGAAGGTGCCGACGAGGAATGTCCACTGGACCGACACACTCGCTGTCGTCTTGCCCGGACTCGTGCTGTTTGTGCTTGTCAGCTCTCAAACCGGATTCAACAAATACATCCGATACGTGTTGCCTGCGTTTCCGTTTGCATTCGTGTGGATATCACAGGGGATACGGTTGGTTGAACTCGACCGCCAACGCTGGTCGCTGCCGGTGTGTGGTGTCCTGCTGTGGTCGATCGCGAGCAGCATCTGGATCTACCCCCACAGTCTGTCATATTTCAATGAGTCGGTCGGCGGACCGTCGGGTGGTCATAAGCACCTGATTGACGCCAACGTCGACTGGGGACAGGGGCTGTACGACCTCAAGGACTGGTTGGACGCCCATCCGGACTCAAAGCCGCTGTATGTCGCCTGTCGAGCGTATGTGCCGCTGGAGGTGTTGGGGCTGGAGTTTGATCGCGTTCCCAGCACGCCCGAGTCAGGATGGTTCATTCTCAGCAGACACGACAGGCACACGAGGTCCGGAGAGTATTCATACCTCGATTCCCTAACCCCGGTGGACAGCATCGCGGGTTGCTTCGACGTCTACCAGATCTCCGCAGATGATGTGTCTCGTTTGATGCGATCGACACACACCGACTGACATCCGTACTGGACGGGCACCAATGGATGTCGGATACTGAATTGAACAACTCATGACTCTGGAGCGCGAAAGAGGCAATCATGAAAACCTGTGATCGGTTCGTCCGAAGTTTGATCGCGGTGACCACTCTCGTTTTATCGGCGTCAGTGACGATCGCGGATGACCCTTTAGTCCTTATCGAAACGGGTGATCTGCCGGTGCTGATCACGGCTCCGCACGGCGGCACGACAATGATTCCCGGAGTCCCTGTTCGGGAAGAGCGGCCGGGACAACGGGTCACTTTGAAACAGGACGAACTGACGAACGAACTCGCAATTATGACGGCCAAAGAGGTCGAGAAACTCGTGGGCAAACGCCCATTTCTCGTCGTGGCAGAATTCTCTCGGCAATCACTCGATGCCAATCGACCGGAAGACATCGCCTATCAACATGGAGCTGCGGCACCGTACTACCAGAGTTACCATCAGGCTATCGCGGCGGCCGTGCAGACGATTCGAGATAGCTGGTCGCACGGCTTGCTGGTCGACCTGCATGCCCAATGGTGGCGGCCACAAGCCATCATGCGAGGCACCCGAGATGGGTTGACGGTTCGCGGGTTGATCGAGCGAAGGGGGAGAGAAGGATTCCTCGGACCGGACAGTCTGTTTGGGTCGCTGGGAGCGCAAGGGCATACGCTCTATCCGCCTAATGGCGTGAGTGAGGGAGAGTGGACCCATGTTGGCAGTTACACCGCTGCGACATACGGAGGCGAACAAATTGATGCCCTCCAACTCGAGATCGGCAGCGACCTGTGCGACAGCGAGCAAGACATCGAGCGTCTGGCCCGACAGATCGCCAAGGGGATTGAAGTCCACCTTAAGGCCGAGAACCAATTGCCGGTCACTGAGCAGAGCGTCTCGACGACGTTGGCAGCCGCCGATGAATCGGAAACGGTCGCTGACGACACAGATGGAGAAGAAACGCCATCAGACTCAAAGGGCAATCCTCTCAGCGAAGCCGAGCAGGCGTTTGCTGACCTTCTGACGAACGCGGTCCTCGTCGGACGGTTTTCGATCGACGGCGTCGAAGACACCAACCTGCGTCCGGAGCGTTACCAGATCAACAAGGTCACCAAGGTCCGTGGCAATCAATGGACGATTGAAGCACAGATCACCTACGGCAAGGTTGACGTCGCAGTTCCCGTTCCCGTCGAGGTGCATTGGGCCGATGACACACCCGTGATCTCACTCACCGGCCTCAAGATTCCCGGACTGGGAGAAGGGTTCACGACGCGAGTCCTGTTCTACGAGGACCGCTACGCCGGCTCGTGGTACCACGGCAAGGTCGGCGGCCACATGTGGGGGAAGATTGAAAACGGTGACCCGGAAAATCCGGATGCCTCCGCCGATTCTGACACCGAATAGTTGAAACACGTTCGTCGCCAATGTTCCCACCAGCTGGTGAGCCTTCACTCATGAAGTTGAACACTCGCACTGCCTTTGCACTTGTCGTCACGTTCGCCCTTGGCACATCGCTCACACTTGCTGCCGACTTGCCCGCACTCGAAGAGACACGAGTCGTCAGCACGCTCGATGGTGAGGAGCAGCCGATCCGTTATTGGCTCCCAGTGAGGCAACCGAGCATCCGACGCCCATTCTCGTCTCACTGCACACATGGAGCAGCGATTACACGCAGGACCGGTCCCGCTGGCTCAGCGAAGCACACGACCGGGGTTGGATCTACATTCAGCCGAACTTCCGTGGTGCCAACAATCATCCGGAGGCGTGCGGATCGCCCCTTGCGAGGCAGGACATCCTCGACGCACTCGACTGGGCGATCGACAAGTATCAGGTTGATCCCAAACGAGTCTATCTGGCAGGTGTCTCCGGAGGCGGTCACATGAGCCTCTTGATGGCGGCTCGGCACCCCGATCGATTTTCAGCCGTCTCCGCGTGGGTCGGCATCACCGATCTCGCCGAGTGGTATCGCTTTCACACCAAGGACGGGGAACCGGGAGGCTATGCACAGATGGTCGCTGCCAGTTGCGGTGGGGCACCCGGTGATTCAGAAGAAGTCGACCGCGAGTACTACGACCGTTCATCAATCCACTTTTTGCAGTCGGCTGTCGGATTGCCGCTCGACATCAACGCCGGCGTAAAGGACGGCAAAACCGGTTCGGTGCCCATCCATCATTCGCTGCGGGCCTACAACGTCGTCGCAAATGCGGGAGGCCATCCGACAATTCCCGAAGCCATCATGGACGAACTCTGGGAGCAGGAGCGACTCGCATCTCCCCAGGCGAGCGATCTGACTGCCGACCCGACATACGAGAAAGCGATTCTGCTCCGCCGCTCCGCCGGTGCGGCTCGCGTGACGATCTTCGACGGCGGACACGAGGCCCTGCCCTCTGCCGCCTGCACCTGGCTGTCAGAGCAGGCACGGCTCACAAGTGTGCCCGCTGATTGAGACCCAAAATACGGGTGTATCATCCCAAGCCGACAGCACTGCTGTCGTGCGCGTCCCCAAAATCGTTCGACAGTAGAGCTGTCGGCTTGGGAATCGGAAGTTCCCCAACGCACGCGTGCGTTTCGTCGTCGGACTGACTACAGTGATCGCTCACCAGACTCAGGATAACGAGCGTTCTCAAGGTGAGATCGCATCCAGACCGATCATTCGGCGTCATGTCGAGGAGACGCAACGTTGAGTTTTCAGAATGTGATAGACGCAGGCGGTATTGGCCTTTCGATCACGGGGATGACCATCGTGTTCGCTTCTCTGATTCTGGTGGTTCTGTTCATTTCCGGCTTGCCACGCGTACTGCCGCTCGTCAACAGCATCCTCCCCGAAGTGGAAGGGCATCACGGCGCACCAATGCCCTCAGCAACGACTCGACCCGCATCGACCGGCATCGACGAGGAAGTCGTCGCTGCGATTGGCTTTGCCCTCCACACACGCGGCGGTAGTTCGCGAAACTCTCGCTGATGGCAGATTCGATTCGCGAGTAAACTCAGTCTTTCCGGCACAAGCCGTACATAACCGACGACCTTCCCTCAATGGAAATCCTGTTCAACTTTTTGAAAAGCACCGGCTTTGCCCAGATGAACCTGGGTAGCGTGATCATGATCGTGATCGGGTGCATCTTCATCGGCTTGGCCATCCGCAAGGACTATGAGCCGCTGCTGCTGGTGCCGATTGGTTTCGGAATCATTGTCGGAAACATCCCGTACGTCCAAACGATGTCGCTGGGTGTGTACGACAGTTGGCTGCCGATCGAGGAGGGAGGTAAAGGCAGCCTGCAGGGGGCGAGTGTCCTCTCCATCATCTACTTCGGCGTGAAGTACGGCTTGTTCCCGCCGTTGATCTTTCTCGGCATTGGAGCAATGACCGACTTCTCGACCATGCTGTCGAATCCCAAGCTTGTGTTGCTGGGAGCAGCAGCGCAAATCGGCGTCTTCCTGACGTTGATTGGCGCACTGTTCCTCGGCTTCAGTCCACAAGAGGCAGCGTCCATTGGCATCATCGGCGGGGCTGACGGACCGACGGCCATATTTCTCTCCTCGCAACTCGCTCCCGATTTGCTCGGAGCGATCGCCATCTCGGCCTACTCGTACATGGCGTTGGTGCCGGTGATTCAACCGCCCATCATGAAACTGTTGACCACCCGAGAGGAACGACTCATCCGCATGAAGCCTCCACGTGAGGTCTCACGCCGTGAACGAATGATTTTCCCGGTCGCAGCCTTTCTCATCTGTGCCCTGATCGCTCCCGGTGCTCTGACTCTGCTGGGCATGCTGTTCTTCGGCAATCTGCTGAAAGAGAGTGGCGTGACCGAGCGTCTCGCAAACACGGCCAGAACGGCTTTGATCGACATCGTGACCATCCTGCTCGGTTTCACCGTCGGTGCCAGCACCCAGGCTTCGACGTTTCTCAAGTCGGATTCACTGATGATCTTCGGGTTGGGGGCACTCTCATTCGCAGTCGCCACCGCTGGTGGAGTGTTGTTTGCCAAATTCATGAACCTGTTTATCACGGACAAGATCAACCCCCTGATTGGTGCAGCGGGCGTCTCGGCTGTCCCGGACTCTGCCCGCGTCGCACAAATGGTCGGCCAGCAGGAAGATCCCCACAACATGCTCCTCATGCACGCCATGGCCCCTAACGTCGCCGGCGTCATCGGCTCAGCGATCGCCGCGGGGGTGTTGTGGAGTGTGCTGGTGAAGTGAGTGTGAAGACAAGAGCCGAGAGACAAGGGACAAGAGCTGAAGGCAATGAGATGTTCCGGTTTCAGAAGCTCGACGTTTGGCAGAGGGCAATTCGACTATCGAATCGTGTTTATGAACTGACAAAGACATTTCCGAACGAAGAACGGTTTGGATTGACCAGCCAGATGAGGCGTACGGCTGTTTCAATTGCGGCGAACATTGCAGAAGGCAGTGGACGCGTCTCAGACCGTGACTTCGCTCGCTTCCTCGAAATTGCATATGGTTCCTTGATGGAAACACTATCGCATGCAGTCATTGCAGAGCAGTAGGGTTTCCTCGATAAAGACTCACTCAATGAATTGATGCACGATAGCGAAGAACTCAGCCGCATGTTGAGCAGCTTCCGCTCAAAACTTACCAGCTCTTGACTCTTGTCTCTCAGCCCTTGACTCAATCATGACCAAAAAAGTCACCTTCATGTGTACGGCCTTTAGGGACGGATTTCAGTCCGTTTACGGGGCACGTGTTTTTACCAAGGACTTCATCCCGGCTGTCGAGGCCGCTCGGGATGCGGGCATCTCGTACTTCGAGGCTGGCGGCGGGGCGCGGTATCAGTCGCTGTACTTCTACTGCAACGAAGACGCCTTCGACATGATGGATCAGTTCCGGGCTGCGACCGGGCCGGAGGCCAATCTGCAGACGCTTGCACGGGGCGTCAACGTCGTCGGGCTGGAGTCGCAGTCGTCGGACATCATTGATCTGCACGCCAAGCTCTTCAAGAAGCACGGCATCACCACCATCCGCAACTTCGATGCCCTCAATGATGTCAACAACCTCGTGCATTCGGGCCAGTGCATCACCAATCATGGGTTGAAGCATCAGGTGTGCGTGACGCTCATGCAGTTGCCACCGGGGTGCGAAGGGGCTCATGATGCGGACTTCTATGAGAAGACACTCAGAGGCATTCTCGATGCGGACATTCCGTTCGATTCGGTCTGCTTCAAGGACGCCTCTGGGACGTGCGTCCCTTCAACGGTTCACGAGACGATCAAGCGGGCGCGGCAGATCCTGGGCAGCGATGCATTCATCCACTATCACACGCATGAGACGGCAGGCATCAGTGTGCATGGCAACATGGCCGCGCTAGAGGCAGGAGCGGATGCAATCGACCTGTCGATGGCCCCCTGTTCGGGCGGCACGTGTCAGCCGGACATCCTCGTGATGTGGCACGCTCTGCGAGGCACCGGGTACGACCTGGGCATCGACCCGGACAAGATCCGTGAAGCGGAGGAGGTCTTCAAGGAGCAGATGGCCGACTATTTCCTTCCGCCCGAGGCGGTCGCTGTCGAGCCCCTCATCCCCTGGAGTCCCATGCCCGGCGGTGCACTGACCGCCAACACGCAGATGCTCCGCGATAACGGGATCATGGACAAGTACCCCGACATGATCAAGGCCATGCGCGAGGTTGTCGAGAAGGGGGGATACGGCACGAGCGTGACCCCGGTGTCCCAGTTCTATTTCCAGCAGGCGTTCAACAACGTGATGTTCGGCAAGTGGGAGAAGATTGCGCCGCCATACGGCAAGATGGTGCTCGGCTACTTCGGCAAGACACCCGTGTCGCCGGACCCGGAGGTCATCAAGCTGGCGAGTGAGCAGTTGGAACTGGAGCCAACCACGACGCCCCCCATTGAACTCAACGATGCTGACCCCAAGAAAGGCATCGAAGCGGCCCGTGCCATCTGCAAAGCGCACGGCTTCGAGGAGACCGAAGAAAACATCTTCATTGTGGCCGCCTGTCAGGACAAGGGAGTCGCGTTCCTCAAAGGCGAAGCCGAAATCGGCGTCCGCAAAGTCGAAAAGTCAAAAGCCTCCCAAGCCGACGGCTCTGCCGTCGGACCGGCCGCCTACGACGTCACCGTCAACGGCAAGACCTACAACCTGCATATCGACGGCAACACGGCCACCGTCAACGGCAAGTCCTACTCTGTCGACTTGCGTGAAGGCACAGCGACGGGTGGTGCAACCGGAGGCACAGCAGTCGCCACAGCGGCTCATGAAGTCCATGCCCAGATGCCCGGCAAGGTTCTCAAGGTGCTGCTGCCAGAAGGCAGTGCGGTCAACGAGGGGCAGCCGATCCTGGTTCTCGAAGCGATGAAAATGGAAGTCCCCGTCAACGCCCCCGCATCAGGCACCATCACCTCGATCGACGTCGCCGTCGGCGAGCAGGTGGCCAACGGTCAGAAGCTCGCGAGTATTGGCTGAGAGAGAATGTCATGCTTCCAGTGATACTGATTCTCGTGATAGCCCTGCCAGTCGCGTGGTGTTGTTCTGAGTTTCAGAATCGTGTGTGGATAAGGATCTTGCTTGGCGTACTCTCACTAACCATGTCGTTTGGAGTGGCCTTTGCCGTAGGGAGTTTCGAGCGGTTTAACTCGAATGCCTGGTATGGCTCTGCAAGTGGAGATCTCATTACAGCAACTGTCATGAAACTGGAAGAGGGCGAGACTGAAGAAGTGATTGAGGAACTGAAAGCACTGAGATCGAGATTCCACCCGACCTACGAAAGCCGGGCGAACTACCACGAACACGTTCGTGACTACACTGAGGCAATCGGTGTGACCGATGAAGCATTGCAACACCAGCGAGAACTATGAAACGGACCACAATGATGAACGATGTTGGAATCCGGCGATTTGCGATCGTCATTGCAATCAGCGCTTACGTTCAAAATGCAGATCAGATTGACGCTGGTCAACTGGAGTTTGAACGGGTCCAGATCTCGAATGAGTATTTCGCCGAGGGAGCCGGGTACGGCGACTTCAATAAAGATGGAGTGACGGACGTCGTTTGCGGGCCGTATTGGTGGGCGGGGCCGGAGTATCAGGAGCGGCACCAGTTCTATGACGGACATGCGTTTCCGAACGACAGTGGGTACTCCGACAACTTCTTCTCGTACGGGCACGACATCAACGGTGACGGCTGGTCGGATGTGTTGCGGCTCGGTTTTCCGGGAACGCCCGCCTACTGGTATGAGAACCCGCAGGGGAAAGCGGGCGATTGGACGCGGCACGAGGCAATTGCTGCTGTCGACAATGAGTCACCGGGGTTCACAGATATCAATGGTGACAAGGTCCCGGACATCATCTGCTCAATGGCTGGGCGACTGGGCTATGCAACAATCGATCCGAAGAACCCAACGGAGCCTTGGCCTTTTCATTCCATCTCGGACGCCGGTCCGTGGCAGCGGTTCACACATGGTCTGGGTGTCGGCGATGTCAACGGCGATGGGCGGTTGGATATGCTCACGTCGACCGGCTGGTACGAGCAACCGGAGTCTCTTGAAAATGATCCACTGTGGGAGCCGCATCCGTACGCCTTCTGCCCCGGTGGTTCACAGATGTTCGCATATGACTTCGACGGAGACGGCGACAACGACGTCGTTACAAGTCTGGAGGCTCACAAGTGGGGACTGAACTGGTTCGAGAACGTGCAGGGAGATGACGGCTCGATCGACTTCCGACCGCATGTGATCATGGGCGAGAAGCCGGACCAGAATGCCGAGGGGATCGCCTTCTCGCAAATGCACGCACTCGACCTTGTCGACATGGACGGCGACGGCCTCAAGGACATTGTCACGGGTAAGTGTTACTGGGCCCATAATGGCCACGACCCCGGCGCCCGCGACCCAGCCGTACTCTATGTCTTCCGCACCAATCAAGACAGCGCCGAGGTGAAGTTTCCAGCGGTGCAGGTCGACGACGACTCCGGAGTCGGCCGGCAGATTTCGATCGCCGACGTCAATCAGAATGGACGACCTGATATCATCGTGGCGAACAAGAAGGGCGTATTCGTCTTTCGGCAATGAAACAACGTTAGCCGCGAGGCAACGCCGATCGCCTGTGTGGGAGCCATTGAAATTGGCTTCGATGAGTACTTTGAGTGATATCCCTGTTCACTCACATAACCACGTCGACCGAGGCGCTCGGCGTTGCCTCACTGCTAAATCTGATTTCGCAACTCTTTGAAGAACACGACGATGACCGTTCGCACGCGTTTTGCGCCGTCTCCCACTGGTTACATGCACATTGGTGGCATGCGGACAGCATTGTTCAACTGGTTGTGGGCCAGACACAACGAAGGGCAGTTCATCCTGCGGGTTGATGATACTGATCAGCAGCGGAATCTCGACGAGGCACTCGCTCCCATTCTGCATGCCTTTCGCTGGCTCGGTCTCGACTGGGACGAAGGACCGGAGAAAGGGGGACCACATGCCCCGTACTTCCAGTCCAAGCGAGGTCACCTGTATCGGCAGGCGGTCGAGTTGCTGTTGCAACAGGGCAAAGCCTACCGGGACTTTGATCCCCCCGAGGTCACTCAAGCAGACCGTGAGGCTGCGGAGAAGGAGAAACGCCCCTTCCTCAACATTCGTCGCTCACTCGATCTCTCGGACGCAGAGCGAGAGCAGTATCTCGCAGAGGATCGCCCGCATGTGATCCGCTTTCTCGTTGATCGGGAGTCGAAGGTCGAGATTGACGATCACATTCGTGGGCATGTGGAGTGGGACTGTGGATTGATCGCTGATCCGGTGATCTGCCGTGGTGACGGATCGCCTCTCTACAATTTTGCCACCGTCGTTGATGATGCCCAACTGGAAATCACGCACGTCATCCGGGCGGAAGAGCATCTGACGAACACAGCCGTGCAGGCCATGTTGTTTGATGCGTTAGGATACGCCCGGCCGGAGTTCGCACACATTCCGTTCGTTGCAGCTCCTGGGTCGAAGGAGAAACTCTCCAAGCGAACGAAGAAACTGGAGAAGTATCGCACCAGTCCGCAGTTTCAGAAACTGTTTCAGATTGCGGACGATGTGTTACCCAAGATCGGACTGAAGCCGGGCGAAGAGATGAACCCGGTGATGGTGGCCTACTACGAAGCAGTTGGCTTTCTCCCGGAGGCAATCCTCAACGGACTCTCACGACTGGGCTGGTCGTTTGATGACAAGACCGAAAACATGTCACTCGATTTCGTGACCGAGCACTTCACGCTCGACCGCGTGGTCAAAGGCCCTGCTGGTCTCGATCCTGACAAACTTCTCGCCTATCAGGAATACTGGATGGGGCAGCGATCAGTCGAGGAGAAGGTCGACGCGTGCCTGCCGTTTCTGGAGAAAGCGGGATACATCGACTCGCCCATTGATGCGGCTGAGGTGCGGTTCGTGACACATCTGGTCGAAGCTCTCGGTGACCGCATCAAGCTGTTCAGCGATATTCTGCAATACGATGAATACTTCGTCAGCGATGCAGACATGACCTACGATGAGAAGGCATTTGAGAAACGTCTTCGCAAGCCGGAAGAGGCCGGGATGTTGCTCAGGGAGTTCCGCGAAGAGTTGGCCGCAGCAAAGTCATTCGATGCCGACGAACTCGATGCGTTGCTGCACGAGTGGGTGGACTCGAAAGGCATCAAGATCGGCCAGGTCATCCACGCCCTGCGGGTCGCAACGACCGGCAAGCCTGCTGGACCCGGCATGTTTGATTGCCTCGCCCTCTTGGGCAAAGACCGCTGTCTGGCCCGTATCGACCGGGCGCTGGAGCAGATCTGAAGTTCGAGCCAGGGTCGACGACGCTCAGTTTCCGCCAGAGAGACGCTGCATGCGGGCGCGGCGTTCGGCACGACGCTTGGCGCGGCGTTTGATGTCACTCGGCTTTTCGTAGTACTCGCGGCGGCGCATCTCTTTCTTGATGCCGCTGTGCTCAACCGCCTTGCGAAACCGCCGGACGGCGTCCGCGATCGACTCATTTTCACGTAACCGAAGCTTAACCACGCATGTCTCCAAGAGTTAGGGAGTACCTCGTTGATCCCGCAACGGACGAACACCTGGACCGCTGGGGAATCGGAGATGATAGACAAAACGTTCCGAAAACGCAAAGCGAGACTGTGAAAGTTGATGTGAGATGTGGCGTCGACGATCTGGATCGAAAATGACGGTGCTGGTATTGTCAACTGAGGGCACGCTACAGTGACATCTTCTGAGAGCCACTTCCCCGTCAAATCTCTGACACCACTGCCCCTGATTGCCGGAAACGGACATGAGAGAGCCGCTGATTGTGCTGAGCGTTGTGCTGATGTCCCTCAGTAGTGCCGTGCATGCACAGGATGTCACGCCCTTACCGCAGGCACATGCTCATAACGACTATCACCACCAGCGACCGCTGCACGACGCATTGGATTGCGGGTTTACCAGTGTCGAAGCAGACATCTTCCTGGTCGATGGTGAGTTGCTCATCGGGCACGATCGCTCAGAGTTGCGACCAGAACGGACGTTGCAGAAACTGTATCTTGATCCGTTACGAGAGTGGGTTGTGGAGCACGACGGCCATGTCTATGCAGAGGAAATGCCGTTTGAGCTGCTGCTTGACATCAAGACTCGAGGGAAATCGACGTATGAGGCGCTCGATCATGTCCTCGCCGGATATGCAGAACTGTTCACGCGGGTTGAGAAGGGAGAGGTGATCGAAGGGCCGATTCGAGCTGTCGTTTCGGGGAACCGGTCGCGGCAGGTGATCGATGCCGACGAGACGCGGTTCGTCGGAGTCGATGGTCGGCTGTCGAATCTGGGAGATGCTGATCCGCCCCATCTTCTGCCTTGGATCAGCGACCGCTGGGGATCGCATTTCAAGTGGGATGGCAAAGGAGAGATGCCGTCCGCTGAGAAAGAGAAGTTGAAACAAATCGTCCAGCAGGCGCATGCAGAAGGGCGAGCCGTCCGGTTCTGGGCGACTCCGGAGACGCATGAGATGTGGGAGGTCCTCGCCGATGCGGGCGTGGACAAGATCAACACGGACGACTTGGACGGACTGCAAGACTTTCTGATCGCGCGGAATGCTAATCAATAGGTCCATGACCGTTCTGCGAACGGTCGCTAAGCGTTTTGAATAGCCGTCAGTCGCAGATCGACGCTGGACCAAAAGGCTCGAATCTGTTTCGCTCTTGACGGGTCATATCGTGTCACTCACCATAGAGGTTCGAGATCCATGTCTCGATGCGGTCCCACCTGAGAGTCTGCGGCGGTGATATCATCCGCCGTCCCACCGACTGAATTTCCAAGTCTCATGTTTCGAAAGTCACTCCCTGCGCTGATTGGTCTGATGATCACGGTTCCTTCGGGGTTCGTGATGGCTGACGATTCAGACGGAACAGACTTCGCCCGGGACATCCGACCTTTCCTGCGATTTCACTGCGTGGACTGTCACAGCGGTGACGAGCCCGAAGGGGGAGTGTCGCTGGAGACCTACGAAGACTCCGCTCGCGTGCAGACCGACTTCGAGGTGTGGGAGAAAGTGCTGCGTGTGCTCGATGCCCGGGAGATGCCGCCTGAGGACTCGCCTCAGCCTCCGGATGCTGAGTACCTCGCCGTCATCGGTCACATCGAAGCGGAACTCGCAACCTTCGATTGCACGGGACCTCCATCGCCGGGACGCGTCACGATTCGTCGCCTCAACCAGGTCGAGTACAACAACACGATTCGCGATCTTGTCGGCATCGACTTCCAACCGGCGGATGACTTTCCGTCGGACGATGTGGGCAATGGATTCGACAACATTGGCGATGTACTAACGATCTCACCCCTGCTGATGGAGAAGTATTTCGACGCGGCTGAGTCAATCGCGGATCGTGTTCTCGCAGACAAGGATGCATTCGATCGTCTGATCATACAAAAGGTGCAGGACGATGATCTCGACAAGAAGATCGCAGCTGCGCAGGTGAATCTCAGGGCCTTTGCCTCACGGGCCTTTCGCCGACCTGTGAGCGACGAGGAGCTGGAGCGCCTGTTCGGTCTGGTGCTGTTCGCATTCGATCAAGGCAGCTCCGATGAGGAGATTTGGAAGTCCGTGCTGAGCGCCGTTCTGACGTCGCCGCACTTCCTGTTCCGCGTTGAGCATGACCCCGACCCGGGCGACGAGGACGGCATCCGCTCGCTCGATGATTACGAACTCGCTTCTCGGCTGTCGTACTTTCTGTGGAGCACGATGCCGGACGAAGAGCTGATTCGCCTCGCCGGTGAGGGAACGCTGCACGAGCCGGAGGTACTCAAAGCACAAGTCGGGCGGATGCTTGATGATCCGATGTCGATCTCGCTCGTGGACAACTTCGCAGGTCAGTGGTTGCAGCTGCGGGATCTGGCTCATCTGCAACCGGACCCGTCGCGATTTCCGTCAGTCGACGAAACCTTGCGAGCCGACATGCGTCGCGAGACGGAGTTGCTGTTCGAGACGATCATGCGAGAGAACCGCAGCGTGCTTGATCTGTTGCGGGCCGACTTCACGTTCGTCAACGAACGGCTGGCCTCACATTACGGCATGCCAGATGTGACGGGTGAGCAGTTCCAGAGAGTCATTCTGCCGGACAATCGACGGGGCGTGCTGACGCATGCGAGCGTGCTGCTGCTCACCTCAAACCCGACACGCACATCACCCGTCAAACGGGGCAAATGGATTCTCGACAACATCCTCGGAGAGCCGCCACCATTGCCTCCCGCCGGTGTTGAAGAGCTCAAGGAGGCGGACGAAGCCCTCGGTTCCTTGCGTGAAAGGTTGGCCGAACACCGAGAGAACGTGTCGTGTGCGGTCTGCCACCGCCGGATGGATCCGCTCGGTTTTGGTTTGGAAAACTTTGACGCTGTGGGGGCGTGGCGCGATCAGGACGGCCCGTATCCCATCGATTCCTCGGGAACATTGCCGGGTGATGTGCAATTCAACGGACCGGTCGAGTTGATCAACATCCTCGTTGAGAGCAAGCGGGACGCATTTTGCCGGTGTCTGGCCGAAAAACTGCTGACTTACGCACTCGGTCGGGGTTTATCCTCTCAGGATCGTTGTGCAGTGGATAAGATACTGGAAGAGGCCCGAGCGGATGATGATCGCTTCCGGACACTCATCGAAGCGATCGTGACGAGTGATCCGTTCCTGTCGCGTGAAGCCCAGAAGGACTGACCATGCTGAACCGAAATTCACTTTCCCGACGCACAGCCTTGAAGGGTTTGGGCGTGTCACTGGCGATGCCCTGGCTTGACGCCATGCGGCCGGGACGGGCGGCACTTGCAGCCGAAGCGGTTTCATCAGGTGCGCCGAAACGGATGGCGTTCCTGTTCGTGCCGAACGGCATCAATCTGGCCCACTGGACTCCCAAACAGACCGGATTCGGTTACGACCTTCCCTCGACCCTCGCCCCCTTGGCGAATGTGAAGGATGACATGCTCGTCCTCTCGGGACTCACTCAAGACAAAGGCCGCGCGAACGGCGACGGTCCTGGCGATCATGCCCGTGCGGCATCGGCTTACCTCACGGGGGCTCAACCTCGCAAAACGGATGGGGCCGACATCCGCGTAGGAGTCTCCGTCGATCAAGTCGCTGCTCAGCACATTGGCACCCAAACCAAGTTTGCATCGCTGGAGTTGGGATGCGAACGGGGACGTGGAGCAGGTAATTGCGACTCCGGTTACAGCTGTGCCTACTCGTCCAATATCTCCTGGGCGTCCGAAACTCAGCCGATGGGAAAAGAGGTCAACCCGCGAGCTGTCTTCGATCGCCTGTTCGGCGAAGGCACATCCAAGCAACAGGACGAATCGCAGCAACGACGAATCGCCCTCCGCAAGAGTATTCTCGATTTTGTCGCTGACGATGCCCAGCGACTGCACGCTCAGCTGGGTCGCAACGACCGACGCAAATTGGACGAGTATCTCACGGGAGTCCGCGAGATTGAACGTCGCATGGAGCTGGCGTCACAGTCAACAGAGAGCGATGCCACGATTGGTTTTCGTGGTCCGAATGATGTGCCCAATGACTACGGCGAGCACTTGCGGCTGATGTGTGACATGCTGGTCCTCGCATTTCAGACTGACTCGACCCGTGTAGCCACGTTCATGTTCGCCAACGCGGGCAGCAATCGCAGTTACCAGCAAGTCGAAGTGCCTGACGGACATCACGCCCTGTCGCATCATGGCAGCAATCCGGAGAAGCTCGAAAAACTACGGCGGATCAACCAGTTTCACACCGAGCAACTGGCCTACATGCTCAACAAGATGAAGTCGATCCCCGAAGGTGACGGCACACTGCTCGACAACTCCATGATCGTTTACGGCAGTGGCCTCAGCGACGGCAACCGGCATAACAACGAGGACCTGCCGATTCTGCTCGTCGGCGGAGGCGGAGGCACCATCGACACGGGACGACACGTCGTCTACGAACAGGAAACACCGCTGAACAATCTGTTCCTCTCGATGCTGGACCGCATGGGAGCCCCCGTCGATTACCTCGGCGACAGCACTGGCCGTCTCGCCGGGCTCACTCTCTGATGGCGACGCAAGGTGATCGCATGCGGACCAACACGATTGCCCTTTCTACGTGCCTTGTTCTCTGTCTCACTCTGACTCCGCAGATCGTCGCACAGGATGAGACGTCACCGGTTGATGAACTCGTCGTGCTGATCAAGGACGGCGAACTCCAGGCTCGCCGGGATGCGATCCATGAGTTGGCCAAACGCGGACTGGATGCGAAGGAGGCCGTGCCCACGCTGATCGAATTGCTCGAAGATAACGACCCGCAGATGTGGTATCAGGCGACGGTCACGCTCGGTCGCATCGGTCCTGAAGCGGAGTCGGCCATCCCGGCGTTGATCGAGAAGATGCGGGCTCATGGTGGTCAACGGCTCATTCGCACGGCCTACGCCCTCAGTCAAATCGGTGCGGCTGCCATTCCCGCATTAATCAAGCAACTGGAGGGAGACAACGAACGGGGTCGAGAGGGAGCGGTCCGGGCGCTTGGCGGCATGGGACCCGCCGCGGCACCCGCGATCCCGCAACTCATCGCCCTGCTTGCTGACGATGATTCAGCAATTCGTGAACAGGCCGCCGTCACGCTTGGAGGGATCGGGACGGAGGCGGAAGATGCACTTAGCGCTGTCCTGCAGCACGAGAGTGAATTCGTTCGAGTCGGGGCGTTGAAGGCTCTCAAGGCGATTGGCCCTCAATCAAAAGAAGTCGTCGGACGGCTCCACGAACTGGCAAAGTCAGATTCATCGACGCAGCGCGCCGCTACACTGGAAGTGCTGGGAACAACGTCCGTCGGTCGCGAACAGACACTCTCGCTACTAGTCGAAGCCCTCTCTGACGAGGATGAACGAATTCGACAAGCAAGTGTGATCGGGCTCCATCAATCGGGTGAGTCGGCAGCGAGCGTCGTTCCAAAGATCGCGACGCTGCTGGAGAATGAGGACGGGGATACTCGTTCGACTGCTATCGAGACACTTGGCTTGATTGGCCCGCCTGCTCATGAAGCCGTGCCAGCATTGATCGCAGCTCTCCAACATGACGCAGAACAACCGAGAATCGTGTACGCTCTGAGCCAAATCGGTCTCGATGGCATCCCCGCACTGCTCGCTGCCGCTGCAGAGAATCCGGACAACGAGGCCTTCGTCACCACACTGGCGGCCATTGGCGGCGAAGCCGGTCCGGTGTTGGTCGAGTCCCTGAAAGATGCGGATGCCAACATTCGCACGATGGCCGCGAGAGCGTTGGGCCGCATGTCTCCGCCTCCGGAATTGGCTGTCGCTCCATTGATGAAGCGACTTGAGGACGACTCGAACACAGTCCGTGCTGCAGCTGCCGAGGCACTGGGTTGCTGTGGTGTCATCGCGGACGTGGCGAAGGTGCCACTCTTGAAGGCGACAAAGGATGCTGATGCAGCCGTCCGCTCGGCTGCCATGTTGGCCCTCACGTCCATCGGTGCAGGGATCGATGAGATGCTTCCCCTGTGGAAAGAGGCGCTGAAGGACTCTCAAGCAGATGTCCGACGTAAGGTATTGGTCGCTGTGGCGAACATCGGCGAACCGGCAAGTGCATTGTCAGCCGAAGTCCTTGAAGCATTGAGCGACTCCGATCCTGTAGTACGAACTCACGCAGCACAGGCTGTCGGGGCGATTGGATTGAAGGACGACGACGCAATTCCCCCATTGATGGAACGGCTCCATGACAGCAATCCCGACGTACAAAAGGCCGTCATTGAAGCGATCGGCACCTTCAAGGACGATGCTGAGCCCGCCGTCGAGTCGCTAACGTCGTTGGTGACTGCGGAAGAATCAGGAGTCGCCTTGGCTGCGATAACGGCACTGGGTGCGATTGGAGATGATGCCGCGAGTGCGGTTCCGGAAGTCGCCACAGTCCTGTCGCATGAGAATCCGTCGCATCGGGCGACTGCGGTGATCACCCTTTCAAAAATCGACCCTGACGAATCGGCTCACATCAACCGGATGATTGAGACACTCGACGATGATGACTGGTCCGTGAGACGGGAGGCGTGTGAGTCGCTCGGCCAATTCGGGCCAACAGCCGTCACCGCTGTTCCCCGCTTATTCGAACTCATCTCGGTGCGAGACGACGAGCCGGATGCACGACGTGCGTTGCGAAAGATCGACACCGCTCGTTTGGAAGACATGCCTGTGTATCTGGAGACACTGCGGGCAGGACGCGAGCCGAATCAAGTGTTTGCCCTGCACTATCTCGGCAAACTCGGACAAGACGCCGCAGAGGTCCTGCCCGAACTGAAACAACTCCGGGAGGCCAACAAGTCCGACCGCCTCAACGAGGCCCTCGACAAGGCCATCACGGCGCTTGAGACCCCACCGACTGAATGACGTCTTGCGGGATGGTATGATGTTTCGACGTGTCCCGCGCCCGACTCATTCTCTTTTCCCACTTTGGACCCGGATATGCCGTCGCCTGCGACAGTTGGACGAAAACGCTCGAGATCCATCGGCCTGTGCCTGCTGATTGTTCTCCCCTGCACGACTCTCCGTGCTGATGACGCGGCAAAGATCGAGTTCTTTGAGAGCCGCATCCGTCCAGTGCTGATCGACCAGTGCTACTCGTGTCACAACAGTGGCGGCACTGCGGAGGGAGACTTGTCCGTCGACCATCGAGACGCCGTGCGCAAGGGAGGCGCGTCAGGCCCGGCGATTGACCTGAAATCACCAATTGAGAGTTTGCTACTGCAAGTCATCCGCCATGAAGTCGACGGACAACGAATGCCGGAGGACGCGCCGAAGCTCGATGACCGTGTGATCGCTGATTTCGAGCAGTGGGTCGCTGACGGTGCCGTCGATCCGCGTGATGAGCCACCGTCTGAGGACGAACTCGCCTCGCTCACATCCTGGAAAGGCGTGCGTGATCGTCGCATGAAGCACTGGAGTTTTCGGCCGATCACTGATCCGGCACCTCCGGATGTTGGAAACGAGGACTGGACGGAGCACGCCATCGATCGGTTCGTCCTTGCTAAGCTAGAGGAATCGGGACTGACGCCATCGCCTCTGGCCGATCGTCGCACGCTCATTCGACGACTGACCTTCGCACTGACCGGACTCCCGCCGACTCCTGAACAGATCGATCGGTTCCTCGCGAACGACTCGGAGGAGGCGTATGGGCGATTGGTCGATGACCTACTTGACTCCACGCACTTCGGCGAACGCTGGGCGCGGCATTGGATGGACTGGGTCCGATACTCCGAAACGCATGGCAGCGAAGGTGATCCCACGATTCCGTTCGCCTGGAGATACCGGGACTACCTCATCCGGGCACTGAATGCGGACGTCCCGTATGACCAGCTTTTGAAAGAGCACATCGCCGGCGACCTGTTGTCCGAGCCACGTCTGAATGAGGAATTGGGCATCAACGAATCGATGATCGGTGCGGCCCAGTACCGCTTCGTGCAACACGGCTTCGCACCGACCGATGCTCATGAAGAACTCGTCCGCTTCACCGATGATCAGATCGACGTCATCAGCAAGGCTTTTCTCGGACTGACGGTTTCCTGTTCCCGGTGTCACGATCACAAATTCGACCCGATCAGCCAGCAGGATTTCTACGCACTGTTCGGCATCATGATCAGCAATCGACCGGCGACGGTGACGGTCGACACACCCGAACGTCAGGCTCGTCACCGAGACGAGATGGCATCGCTCAAACAGCAGATTCGAGAGGAACTGGCCGACAATTGGCTCGCCACGCTGGACCTGTCTGGCGAGCAATGGTCTTCCGCTGTCGATCAGGCTGAGGACATCAAGCACCCGCTGCATGTGTGGAAGCAGTTACAGTCACTCTCGAATGAGGAATTCGCAACCGAGTGGAGTCGGCTCGCCAATGAGTTTGAGCAAAGCCGCGAACGACTCGAGAAGCGGCAGCAGGAGTCGTTCCCCTGGCGAGCCGATCTCTCAGATCCGAACGAATTGGAGCATTGGTTCTCGCATGGCAATGGGCTGACAAACGATGCCCCCCATCCTGCGGGTGAGTTTGCGATTGCCCTTCAGGGTGACCGGGTGCTGACCGACATCCTGCCGGGCGGAGTCTACTCGCACACACTCTCGTCGAAAGACAACGGCGTCCTCTCCTCACCTCGCATTCGTCTGGCCGACAAGCATCTGTACCTGAGAGTACGCGGCAACGGTGATGCTCGTGCCCGCTATGTCGTTCAGCACTATCCGCGCCGCGGCACAGTGTACCCCATCCAGTCGTTGAAGGACGGCAAGGAGCAGTGGGTCCATTGGGACATGACCTACTGGCAGGGTGAGGACATCTACATCGAGGTCTCGACGGCTGCCGATCAACCGGTTGAGTCGAACCTCGGGGCAGACCGGAGTTGGTTCGGGGTCACCGAGGCCGTTCTGCTCAGTGAGGAACAGCAGCAAGCCGGACTCACGCCGCGTGACGAAATGGCGGAGAGCCTCTCGCCATTGTTCGACGCCGCGAAGCAAACACCTAGCACTACTCCGTTAAGTCTATG